>NZ_CFIGVI010000013.1:0-35001 GCF_984588085.1 Wandonia sp. | reverse complement strand
TTTTGTGGATCATTATATCCTCTGAGAGCGATGATCTCACGACCATCAAGCTGGTTAATACCTGTAAGTCCTGAACCTCCAACGTAGTATCTTTCAAACGGGGAGATACCTTTTGCCTTTGTGTAGGCTCCCATCATTCCAAAACCAAAACGCGGCATAAGCACAAGTTTTTTATCTTTCGAAATCGGGAAGTAAAACTCTCCGGTAAACTTGATTTTGTAATATTCCGTGTATTTAAAACGCTCCTGTGACGTAAGTGATGAGTAGTCATCAATTCCGTCAAAGAAGGAATATGGAAGAGTAGCCTTTGCACTAAAAGTCAGTTTAGATCCTTCCTTCGGGTAGATAGGGTTGTCAATGGAGTTTCGGGATAACATAAATTTGTAGGCAATGTTATTGGAGTATCCGTCATCAAATGCAAAAATGTTGGAGTAATTTTTTACGTCATAATATTGATAGGATAATTCGTGGTAAGAAGTGAAGTAATCATCCGGCCATTTCAATCTTCTTCCGAATCCTACACCAAAACCACTAATAGACACTCCCTGATAATCCGGGTCTTTTCGTTTAAAGTTATTTCCGAACTGTGAGTGATTCAACCAGACGGATAGTGAGTTTGGCTTTTTTCCTCCTAACCAGGGTTCTGTGAAAGAAAGATTATAGGACTGATAAAAACGGCCATTGGTCTGGGCGCGTATTGCCAGTTGTTGTCCATCTCCGGAAGGAAGAGGTTGCCAGGCTCCTTTTTTGAAAAAATTCTTTGTTGAGAAATTATTGAAAGAAAGCCCCAGTGTCCCAATAATTCTTTTGGCACCATAACCTCCCGATAATTCGATCTGATCCGATGACTTTTCTTCAACGGTATACTCAATATCCACTGTACCATCCTGTGGGTTGGGGATAGGGTTAACTTGAAAAGCTTCCGGGTTAAAATACCCCAGCTGCGCCAATTCACGCTGCGTACGAATGATATCATTTCGGTTGAATAAATCCCCCGGTTTGGTACGTATTTCTCTACGGATTACATGTTCATTCGTTTTCGTATTTCCACGAATGATAATATTCTTCACACGTGCTTCTTTACCTTCAACAATGCGCATCTGGTAATTGATGTGATTGTTTTCGGTAATACTCATCTCAACAGGGGTCAGGTTGAAGAATAAATATCCCCGATCCATATATAATGATGTGATATCACGACCGTCTTCGCTCATGAAAAGGCGTTGCTCAAGTAAAGCTTTATTGTAAGGATCACCCTTCTTAATTCCTAAAACAGTATCCAAATAACCGGACCTGAATTTCGTATTACCAACCCATTCAATTTCTCCGAAGTAATATTTACTTCCTTCCTCAACAACAATATCAATTCCCAGGTTTTTATTATTGATCAGGTAAACGGAGTCTCTTACAATACGAGCATCGCGAAAACCAAATTCGTTGTATTTGTTCAATACATTGTTTTTGTCGCGCTTAAATGCCGTACGGTTGTATTTTGAGTTCTTGAACAGACGCCAGATCGCTTTGGTTTTGGTGTCTTTCATTGCCCGGCGCAGCTTACCTGCTTTTATAGATTCGTTTCCATAAAAGTTAATCTCACGAATACGGACTTTATTTCCTTTGTTAACGTCAATAAAAAAGTACTCGGAATTAGCAATTAACGTATCTTCCTTTCGTACAACATTTACGGTTGCATTGTAGAATCCTTTCTCAATATAAAAGGCACGAACTTTGAATGCAGTCGTGTTTACCAGGTTTTCAGAGATTGTTTTTCCGGAGAAAAGATCGATTTCAGGTCGTATTTTGTCCGCTTCCTTTTTAGATACATTATCACTAAATGTAAAGTAGGATAGTTTAGGACGGGGTTGAAGGGTTATTTTTAGGTAAACAACATCACCGATTATTTTGTCGGCATAAATTTGAACATCACTGAAAAGTCCTTCTTCCCAAAGGTTGCGGATGGCCTGCGTGATTTTTTCCCCGGGTATCATGATCTTATCACCTTGTCTTAGCCCTGCGATAGCCTTAATGGCTTGAGGGTCAAAATTATCTGCGCCATCAATGAAAATAGGTCCTATTTCGTATTCCTGAGGCTTAAGATAATCCTGGCTGAATGAGGTCAGTGTAATTAGTATACCGGCAACTATCAGGATATATTTGTTCAAATTCATTTAACTATTTTAATTGTTCGGAAACCATTCCAAAACGACGTTCCCTGTTTTGGAAATTAAGAATGGCACTGTAGAAGTCTTCTTGTTGAAAATCAGGCCAGAGTTTATCACAAAAATAGAACTCTGAATAGGCAATTTGCCAAAGAAGAAAATTACTGATCCTGTGTTCCCCACTTGTCCGAATCAGTAGTTCGGGGTCTGGAATTCCTTTTGTGGACAGATAATTTTCAAGGGTTTCTTCATTAATGTCTTTCGGGGCCATTATACCCTCTGCAACACAACCGGCAATTTCTCTGACAGCTTGTGTTATTTCCCACTTAGCGCTGTAGTTCAAAGCGAGAACCAGATTGACTTTTGAGTTATGTGCGGTAGCTTTTTCGGCCTGTCTCAATTCATTCCGGCAGTCTTCAGGGAGCCCCTGAACATTCCCAATACTCATCAATTTGACTTCGTCTTTATTGAGCGCTTCCACTTCGTTAGAAATTGTGCGAACCAACAGATCCATCAGTCCATCGACTTCCTCTTTGGGACGATTCCAGTTTTCTGTGGAAAAAGCGTAAAGAGTTAAGTATTTAACACCCAGTTGAGCTGCAGCTTTAAGTGTTTCTCGTACAGCTTCTACACCTACTGCATGACCAAATAGTCTTTCATGACCTTGTTGTCGGGCCCATCTTCCATTCCCATCCATGATAATAGCAACATGGTTAGGAATATTATTCATATTAATTTGACTCAGTACACTCATTTTACCTTGCGGTCGTTCATTGGGGACAGCGAAATTAACACATCAAACGCACTCTTACAATGAATATTATATAAATGATGTTAAAAAAAAGAGGGATATGGCGAACCAAATCCCTCCCGAAACAAATATACAAATTTTTACTCTGCCAGAACAATAATCTTGTTATTCAGCATTTCAACCACTCCTCCCTTGATGTGAACAAGAAGTTGTTTATCTGATCCCGCTTTTTCAACACGACCATTAGCCGAGTCAAACTTTGCAACGGGGCTTTTCAGGTCTATTTTAATTTGTCCTTCAGCCAAAGCAGAAATGATAGGCGCGTGGTTGTTCAATATCTGAAACAGACCATCTTTTCCGGGAAGTTGAACTGCTTCAATCTCTCCGTTAAAGACTTTTGATTCCGGCGTGATTATCTCTAAAATCATTGCTTTTGTTGTTTTAGTCCGGTTACAGACCGGTTAAAATTTAAGCCTCAGCAAGCATTTTATCTCCTGCTTCGATTACATCCTGGATACCACCTTTCAGGTTGAACGCTGCTTCAGGATACTTATCCAACTCTCCGTCAAGAATCATGTTAAATCCTTTTATAGTATCGTTAATGTCAACTAATACTCCTGGGATTCCTGTAAACTGCTCTGCTACGTGGAACGGCTGAGAAAGGAAACGTTGTACACGACGTGCGCGGTGTACGATAAGCTTATCTTCCTCAGAAAGTTCATCCATACCAAGAATAGCAATGATGTCCTGAAGCTCTTTATAACGTTGAAGTGTTTCTTTTACACGTTGTGCACAATTGTAATGCTCGTTTCCTACAATTTCCGGAGTAAGGATTCGTGAAGTAGAATCCAAAGGATCTACCGCAGGGTAAATACCTAGCTCGGAAATTTTACGAGACAATACCGTAGTTGCATCCAAGTGAGCAAATGTTGTCGCCGGAGCCGGGTCAGTAAGGTCATCTGCAGGTACATATACCGCCTGAACAGATGTAATCGAACCTCTCTTTGTTGAAGTAATACGTTCCTGCATGGCTCCCATCTCTGTTGCAAGAGTTGGTTGATAACCTACTGCAGAAGGCATACGCCCAAGAAGTGCTGATACCTCAGATCCAGCCTGTGTGAATCGGAAGATGTTGTCAACGAAGAAAAGAATATCTTTTCCTTGACCATCACCTTCACCGTCACGGTAGTACTCTGCCATTGTTAATCCTGAAAGAGCTACACGAGCACGTGCTCCTGGAGGCTCATTCATCTGACCGAATACGAATGTAGCTTTTGATTCTTTTAAAGCTGAAGTATCAACTTTAGAAAGATCCCATCCGCCTTCTTCCATTGAATGCATAAAGTCGTCACCATACTTAATAATACCTGACTCAAGCATCTCTCTCAAAAGGTCATTTCCTTCACGAGTTCGCTCACCAACACCGGCAAACACAGAAAGACCTCCGTGACCTTTTGCAATGTTGTTAATCAATTCCTGAATCAATACGGTTTTACCTACACCGGCACCACCGAACAAACCAATTTTACCTCCTTTTGCATAAGGCTCAATTAGGTCGATTACTTTAATACCTGTAAAAAGAATTTCCGTCGATGTAGACAGGTCTTCAAATTTAGGCGCTTCACGGTGAATAGGAAGTCCATTAGCGTTATCAATAGCTGATAGACCGTCAATAGATTCTCCTACCACATTAAACAAACGACCTTTAATTTGATCTCCTGTTGGCATTTTTATGGCATTTCCGGTAGCGAATACCTCCATCCCTCTTGTAAATCCGTCGGTAGAGTCCATAGATATAGCACGAACTGTGTCCTGACCAACATGCTGTTGAACCTCAAGGACTACACGTGTACCATCTGCTTTGAAAACCTCTAGCGCATCATAAATGTTTGGAAGCTCCACTCCCTTTTCGAAACTAACATCGATCACAGGTCCGATAACCTGTGCAACTTTACCTTTAATATTAGCCATTATGGTGACTTTTTAATATGAAATTCTAAATTCGCGGCAAAGATATACAATAAAATCTATCTAGGGAAAAATTATGTTTCATTCTTTTTGAACAATTTCCTTTCGCATGGTTGATTTTTCCACTCTGTTTCATCCGCGGCGCAATTTTGTTACTTTTGTGTTTCAAAATGTCCGGCTAGTGAAAGTATTTAACGGTCTTGAAAAAGTATATTCTATTCCCAACCCGGTTCTGACAATAGGAACGTTTGACGGGGTTCATCTGGGACATCAGAAAATTCTTGAAAAGATAAAAAGAAGAGCAGAGGAAATTGGTGGAGAAACGGTGCTGTTTACTTTTCATCCCCACCCGAGAACAGTTCTCTTTCCCGAACACCATAATTTAAAACTGATCCAGACACAGGAGGAAAAGTTGGAAAAACTCCGACGTATCGGAGTGGATAATATTATTGTATACCCGTTCAGTAAAGAATTTTCCCGTACACCTGCGACTTCGTTTGTCCGGGATTACCTTGTTAATAAGATCAGGGTGCATACGATTGTGATTGGTTACGATCATCAGTTCGGAAAGAACCGGGAAGGAAGTTTGGAACATCTCCAGGAACTGGCACCTATGTTTGGGTTCGAAGTGATAGAAATTTCAGCCAGAGAAGTGGATGATGTCAATGTCAGTTCTACCAAGATCAGAAAAGCACTGGAAAGAGGTGATATTCAAACGGCTAATGCGTTTCTCGGAGAACCTTTTCAGTTGACCGGGAAAGTTGTGAAAGGAAAAGGGATCGGAAGAGGGATCGGTTATCCAACTGCGAATATAGAAGTGGCAGACGAGCTTAAAATTATTCCTGCCAATGGTGTATATGCTGTGCGCTGTCAGGTGAAGGGCCGTATTGTAGGTGGAATGATGAATGTTGGTATTCGACCTACTTTGGATGATTCTGATACAAGAACGATAGAGGTGAATCTGTTTGATTTCGGGGAAGATATTTACGACGAGAAAATTCTGGTTGAGGTGATACAATTTCTGCGTTCGGAAAAGCGTTTTGAAAGTATAGATGATCTAATTCTTCAGATACAGCATGATGAAAAAACTACTCGCGATATTTTGTCTGGTATTCCTAGGGAACTACACAGTTTATAGCCAGGATAACAGGGTGTTTAATCCTGAACTGAATTGGCTGACAGTAGAAGAGGCTAGAAATGTGTCTCCGGATAGTGTTTTTCATTTGACGCTGAAAAAAGAAAAATTGTCAGGGGAAGAGTTGCCGGATGAAATTTTTAGGTACAGGAATTTGAAATCTCTCTCCCTGAGAGGAACAAAAATTACGGGGTTAGATAAGAGAGTTGTCCATTTTACCCAGCTCACTTTTTTGGATCTTGGAAGAAATCGTTTGTCAATCTTTCCTGTGGTTATTTGTCGTTTCCAATTTTTGGAAACGTTAGTTCTGCATCGGAATAATCTGAATTATATTCCTGCAGCAGTTGAAAATTTGAAGCAATTAAAATATCTGGATCTGTGGGAGACGGCGGTAATGAATTTACCGGAAGAAATGGAGAAGTTACCGGAACTTCAATATGTCGATATGCGGGGGATTAATATGAACCCCGAAACACAAGAGCAATTAAAAAAGCGATTCCCGAAGGTGAAACTGGAATTAGATCCCCCTTGTAATTGTTTTCGTTGATTTAGATTAACAAAAATTAAGAAAGCGGACGTGTAATTTTTGTTGTAGTTTTTGTTATATTGTAAACGTAAAACTATGACACCCATGGAAAAACAGAACCGCAACTTTATTCGTTTCTGGGACAGGATTCGCAGAATCAATAAGTGGAGATTTATTATTCCCGTTGGCTTTTTTTTAGGACTGGGTATTTTCGGACTGTGGCAATTGATACGGATAGGTGAACAGGATATAGCACTGTTTTTACTTGAGTTGACAGCTGCTATTTTGCTGGGAGTGTTCTGTTTAGGAAGACTGGCGTGGTTGTACAACGAAAAGAAATTTATTCGCAAATTACGTCAATTAAATTCACCTCTTTTTAATTAATTTCCAACCCTTTTTTTATTATTCTCGTCTTCATGAGATAAAAGGGATGGTCTCCCAATTAATTTATTGTTAATCGGACAGGAATGGGAGTTTTGACTCCCATTTCTTTTACCGGTTTACCATGTGCTGTGCAACAGCTGGGAAACAGTTGTATAGAGTTGTTTTTAAATCTTCGGATATCTCTAATGATTGAATGGCTTCTTTCATACACTTTAACCATTCTTCTTTTGCCTTTTCATCAATAGGATGGGGGAGGTGTCTCATGCGCATTCTGGGGTGCCCGTATTTCTCATTGTAGCGGGGAGGTCCTCCCAGAAATTGGGATAGAAAACAAAATTGTTTATCCCGGATTCTGTTGAAATCATCTTTGAAAAGTGGTGATATTACTGGATTC
Source organism: Wandonia sp. (assembly GCF_984588085.1). Taxonomy (NCBI): domain Bacteria; kingdom Pseudomonadati; phylum Bacteroidota; class Flavobacteriia; order Flavobacteriales; family Crocinitomicaceae; genus Wandonia; species Wandonia sp. Next base: position 27,684 of record NZ_CFIGVI010000013.1, on the reverse strand, counting down.
TCCTGAACAAGATCATAAAAATAAGTAACCAGTTTCATGAGGTTGTCATCGCCAAGTTGATCATATAAGGTGCGTATTTCAGACATAGAACAAAGTTACCAAAACAAAGGTAAACAGTTGGAATGATTCTTGCGGTCTTTTTAAGAAAAAGGACATTTTTAACATCTGATTAATAAGGTAAATGTTTATATCTTAGGCGAATGAAACCACTTCAACCACCATATAACTTTGTCAACATACTTATGGCCGTATTTTTCGGGATAGTATCTTCTTTTGCTCAGGAAGAACTGCCGGTTGTAAATATTTCACAGGGAACGGCGAAGTGGAAGCTTACTCCGAAGCGTGGAGATGACTTTCTGAGTAAGTATAAAGTGTTTGCGTCTGACCCGGAGACGAATTCGGCCTGGTTTCTTTATATAGCGCCATTTGACGGGGAATTTAACATGTTGGTTGATCCGGGAAACGAGAGCAGTATTTCTTTTGCTTTGTTTAATGTTGCAGGAGGAGAGTATTCGAAAGATATATATAGCGGAAAAGCGGAAATAATCAGGGTAATGGCTCGTCCAAAACCCGGGATAACCGGTCTTTCGAAAGGAGATGATATTGATTCAGGGAATCGACTATATCCGGTGCAGTTGAAACAGGGACAGGAAGTACTCATTTATCTGAATACACAAAATCCATCCTTGAGGAGTGTGATGATAAACATCTGGCAGTTATCTGATGCCAGGAGAAACGAAGATATTGTTCTGGATACGAAGACAATTGATTTGAGAAGGGATGATTTTATGAATCAATTACATCTGGCTGTGAAAGACGCCGAAACAGGACTGCCCCTGATTGCTTCGGTAAATATTTCGGGAATGAAAGGGATCAGTAATTACTATGTCGCTTCTGATTTGTTTTTTGATATCGACCGATCGCGAACAATTTCGGTAAAGTGTGATAAAGAAGGGTATTTCTTCTTTTTTAAGGATTTCGAAGTGATGGATGATGTGGATAATGAAATTGTGGTTTTGCTTGAGCCTCTTTCAATAGGGAAGAAGTTAGGTTTGCCCGAAATTCAGTTTGAGATGGGAACCTCCAACCCAACACCAAATGCTTATCAGATTATGAATCGTCTGGCTGAATTTTTGCTTTCTAATCCTGAAGTACAAATTGAGATTGGAGGTCATGTTAACGAAACCGGAGATAACTCGTTTGCCGCACGGAAAATTTCCGAAGCAAGAGCAAAGCGGGTTTATCATTTTCTGATTGAAAAAGGAGTCGAAAAACAGCGATTGGAGTATAAGGGGTATGGCAATACAGAGATGATATACCCTATGCCGAAAAATTATCACGAAGAGCAGGCTAATAGGAGAGTTGAGATTACCATTCTCTGATTAGAAAATGATAATCATTGTAACGAGGTTGGTATAATTTCCCCATTTTTGTACCATGAAATACATTATCCATATAGAAACCAGTACAAAGATGTGTTCTGTAGCCCTGTCGGGAAACGGAAAGGTTATTGATTACAGAAACTATATGGAGGATGGTTATGCACATAGTGAAAAATTAACGGTTTTATTGGATGAGTTACTCTCATCATGTGGTGTAGAGTTTAAAGAGCTTTCTGCGGTTAGTATTTCTGGTGGTCCGGGAAGTTATACCGGCTTGCGAATTGGAGTTTCGACTGCCAAAGGACTTTGTTATGCTTTAAAAATACCTTTGTTGGCGATTGACTCTCTGAAGTGCCTGGCACTGTGGGGTTTGATGAACGGAGAGACGCAAAAGGCAGATTATATTTGTCCGCTTATTGATGCCAGACGTATGGAGGTTTTTAGTGCTATTTATAACAAACAACTAACAATGGTGAAACCTATTTCGGCAGATATCATTGAAGAAAATTCGTATAACGAAATCTTTGAAGATAAGATAGTTGTGTTGTTGGGGGATGGTGCTGATAAACTGAAAGAGAAATGGGAAGGGAGAACCAATTTGATCTTTTCTGGTTGGATCGCCGATGCGCGGGGACAGGCGGAAGAAGCATTCAAAATGTTCGAAGCAGGAGCGTTTTCCGATCTGGCATATTATGAGCCTTTTTACCTGAAAGATTTTATAGCTGGAAAAAAGAAAGGGTAGCTATGTGTGCCACCCTATCTATAAGAAATTCAAGTTTAACTACGTTGTTAAACCTTCATAATATCAATTTCTTTAAGTTCAATTAATTCATCAACTCGAGAAACAAAAGAGTTTGTGAGATCCTGAATTTTTGCTTCACCTACTTTTACAATATCTTCAGAGAGTCCGTCGTTTTTCAGATCCTTCATCATGTCCATAGCTTCCTTTCTGTTGTTTCGAATGGCTACTTTGGCATTTTCTCCTTCTCCTTTTGATTTCTTCACTAACTCACGCCTTCTTTCTTCTGTAAGCGCTGGAACATTAATAATCAACATTTCTCCGTTATTCTGTGGAGCAAGCCCCAGATTGGCGTTGATTATCCCTTTCGCTACTTCATCCAGTATATTTCGTTCCCAGGGTTGTACAGTAAGTGTACGTGCATCCATTGTATTAATGTTAGCTACCTGAGCAATCGGGGTAGGAGCTCCATAATAATCAATAGTTACGCTGTCAAGCATTGATGGAGTTGCCTTTCCGGCACGAATCTTTTCGAGTTCACTTATCAGGTGAGCAATTGACTTTTCATTTGCTCCCTTGAACTCATCCATGACTAATTGAACTTCTTCTGTCATAATTCTAATTTGTACGCAAATATAAAAAGTTTAACCTTTTACCAAAGTTCCGACCTGATCTCCTTTTATAATTCGTTTAAGATTTCCTTTAGCATTCATATCAAAAACGATAATCGGAAGGTCATTTTCTTTGCACAGAGTAAAGGCTGTCATATCCATTACATTCAACCCTTTTTCATAGACTTCATCGAATGAAATCGTTTCATACTTTTCGGCAGCAGGATCTTTTTCAGGATCGGCAGTATAAATACCGTCAACACGCGTTCCTTTAAGAATAACATCTGCATTGATTTCAATGGCACGTAGCGAAGCAGCTGAGTCGGTCGTGAAATAGGGGTTTCCTGTTCCGGCTCCGAAAATAACAACACGTCCTTTTTCGAGGTGACGGACTGCCCTTCTTCTTACAAAAGGCTCTGCTATTTCTTTCATCTCAATAGCCGATTGAAGACGTGTTTTTACACCTTTGGACTCAAGAGAAGCCTGTAAGGCCATACTATTGATCATCGTTGCGAGCATTCCCATGTAGTCGCCATGTGTACGATCCATTCCGCCTTGCTCTGCCTGAACTCCACGGAAGATGTTTCCTCCACCGATTACGATTGCAATCTCAACTCCTTTTTCATGGGCTTCTTTAATCTGTTCGGCATATTCGGATAGTCTTGTGTTATCAATCCCGAACTGTTTTTCTCCCATCAGGGCTTCACCACTTAGCTTTAATAAGATTCTTTTGTACTTCACGATGCAAATATTGGGCAAAAAAAAGAGAGAAACTAGTTTCTCTCTTTTTTATTTTTAATTATTTCTTAGCTCAACGCTACTCGTTTGAAATCTGTAACGGTTAACCCGCTTTCAGATTGATTGAGGAACTGCTCAACCGTAAGTTTGTTATCACGTACGAAAGGCTGGCTTAGCAAAGTATTCTCCTTGAAGAATTTTGCAAGACGACCCTGAGCAATCTTCTCAGCCATATCAGCTGGTTTACCTTCCTGGATAGCCAAATCTTTACCTACTTCGATCTCACGTTGGATAGTATCTGCATCAACACCATCTTTGTTAAGAGCAATAGGGTTCATTGCAGCTACCTGCATAGCTACCTGCTTACCTGCGTCAGCAGCAGTATCTCCGGATTTGTTCAATCCTACTAAAGTAGCCAATTGGTTTCCTGGGTGGTTGTAAGCTACAACATTCTCCGTACGAACAACTTCATATTTGGAAAGATCAAGCTTTTCACCGATTACACCAATTTGCTCAACGATTTTCTCATCAATTGTAAGTTTCTCGTCGTATTTCAAACCTTTCAATTCTTCAATAGAAGCAGGAAGATTATCTACAGCGATTTTTACGAGTGATTCTACAAAAGCGCGGAAATCATCATTTTTAGCAACGAAGTCAGTTTCACAGTTCAAGGCTAAAAGAACACCTGCTTTTCCGTCAGCAGTTGCCTCAGCAAAAACCAATCCTTCTTTTGCTTCGTTATCTCCACGTTTTGCTGCAATTTTTTGACCTTTCTTACGAAGGATGTCAATTGCTTGCTCCATATCTCCGTCCGCTTCAACAAGAGCTTTTTTGCAGTCCATCATTCCTGCTCCTGTTTTCTTGCGTAACTCGTTTACTTGTGCAGCTGTAATTGCCATTGTATTCTAATTCTTTAAGTGATTAATCGTTGTTCTCTACATTCTCCTCAGTAGTTTCAGCTTTTTTTGCTGTCTCTTTCGGAGCTTGTTCTTTCTCGTCCTTTGCTTTATCTTTAGAAGCTTTACGCTCTTCAAGACCTTCTGCAACTGCAGCAACAACTACATCCATAACTTTAGCAATGGATTTTGTTGCGTCGTCATTAGCCGGGATCGGGAAATCAACTGCGCGAGGGTCTGAGTTTGTATCAACCATCGCAAAAGTTGGTATATTAAGACGTTTTGCTTCTCTTACTGTAATTGACTCTTTCAATACATCAACTACGAAGATAGCAGCTGGAAGACGTGTCATATCCGCGATAGAACCGAAGTTCTTTTCCAATTTTTCACGCTGACGTGTTTTGAAAAGACGCTCACGCTTGTTCAATGTTTCCCAGGTTCCGTCTGTCTTCATTTTATCAATCCCTGTCATTTTACGGATTGATTTACGAGTTGTAGCGAAGTTGGTAAGCATACCACCTGTCCAACGTTCCACTACGTAAGGCATATTCACTGCTTTAGCACGTTCTGCAACGATTTCTTTCGCCTGCTTTTTAGTTGCAACGAAAAGAATTTTCTTACCGCTTTTTGCGATTTGTTTCATCGCAGCACCTGCTTGCTCAAGATGAGCAATAGTCTTATTTAAGTCAATGATGTGGATGCCTTTCTTCTCATCGAAGATGTAAGGAGCCATATTAGGGTTCCACTTTCTCTTAAGGTGTCCAAAGTGTACACCTGCGTCGAGCAATTCTTGAAAATCTACTTTTGACATTTTTTTTCTTTTTCTTGTTTACCTTCTTTTTAGTTCAGTACATCAGGAGATTTACAATTCCTGATAACTTAGATACTAAACAATCGCCAAAAAAGGAATTAACGTTTACTAAACTGGAATTTCTTACGAGCTTTTGGCTGACCTGGTTTTTTACGTTCTACCATTCGTGGGTCACGTGTCATCAAACCATCTGCTTTCAGAAGAGGCTTGAATTCAGGATCTAACTCAACCAATGCTCTGGAGATACCCAAACGGATTGCTTCTGCCTGTCCGTTGATACCACCTCCGTCAACACTTACTTTAATGTCATATTGACCTACAGTATTTGTTAATTCGAATGGTTGCTGGATTTTGGCGTGAAGCACTTCAATCGGGAAGAACTCCTTATAATCTTTCTTGTTCACAACAACTTGTCCCGTACCTTTAGAAAGGTAAACACGGGCAACCGCTGTTTTTCTTCTTCCTAACGCGTTGATTACGTCCATATCGTTATTTAATTGAATCCAAATTAATTACTTGAGGTTTTTGAGCCTCATGCTTGTGTTCTGTACCTACATAAACCTTAAGGTTTGTGTACAATGTTCTTCCAAGACGGTTTTTAGGAAGCATTCCTTTTACAGCCTTTTCAACAAGGCGCTCAGGATGCTTTTCCATTACCTGTTTGGCAAGGAGTGTACGCTGTCCTCCAGGATAACCTGTGTGGCGGATGTATTCTTTCGTATCCATTTTAGATCCGGAAAGAGCTACTTTTTCAGCGTTGATGACAATTACATTGTCACCGCAGTCAACATGTGGCGTGAAGTTTGGCTTGTGTTTACCACGAATCAACTTCGCCACTTTAGAAGCCAAACGTCCCAACGTCTGTCCTTCTGCGTCTACAATAACCCACTGCTTGTCAGCAGTTTCGGAGTTAGCAGACTGTGTTCTGTAACTTAGTGTATTCACGTCATTAACTTTTTTAAATAAGACTATTTTCCCAATTTGGGGTCGCAAAGATAAGGTGTTTAATTTTTATTAACAACATTCTTGTGAAAAAACCTTCGATATTTAGCCTGTAGTGGAGTTGACATGTTCAGATGTATTTGGATGCTTCTTTTGCAGCTAATCCTTCGATCCGGAGATCGTGTAGTAATTGACGGACATAATTGGGGTTTGTCTTTGAGTATTCGCGAAGTGACCAGCCGATTGCTTTTTGAATAAAAAACTGTCGGTCATGCAAGAGGTTTCTGATACAGTTATGAAGTACTTTTATCTCAGTGTCTTGTTTGTATTTTAACTGAAATAATAGGGCTGTACGCTGTAACCAAATATTTTCAGACGCAATCCATTTTTCAGTACAGCTCTCCCATAGTTCTCTGTGAGGGTGTAATATGCTTCCAACAATCTTTGTGGCAAGAGCATCTACTGTGTCCCACCAACTTTTTGAGAGAATAAGTTTCTCTATGTCGCTAAGGTGTGTGGGATTTAGTTTCTTTCGATGTTTGTCTAGCAGATCAATGGCAGTGTATTGAAATTCTCTTTCCTCTTCTTTGAATAATGAGTCTGACAACACAATTACCTCATTGCCGGATAGTGTTTGGGGAAGTGTCTTGAACCAGTCTTTTTGTATTGCTTTCCTGGGAGTAGATCTGACTCCCAGGAAAGTAAACTGGTTTTTCATATAAGTTTCCATCGGAAGGATATCTTCCGGAACAGCTGCCAGTTCGAACTGTTTTCGTAACGCTAAGATATGTCCTTCGGAATTCATCGATGGATTTAGTGTCCTGTTAACTTAACTACAGGAATGTTTATTGTTGAGAGTTCAATATTCTTTTCCAGGGCGTTGAATTGTCTGAATTCCTCAATGGCTTCGAGTACGTCGTAATTAATATCCCTACATTTACTTCCATCAAGCACAACTTTTGAGTTTTCAGGAAGATTGTCAAGTGTTTGAATGATACTTCCCTTGTTCAGGAAAGTTACCTCTTCAGACAGGGAGATGTGTATCACTTTCTTTTCTCCCTCCTGAATTACTTTTCGATTGTAATCGTTTTTGTAGTTCTTTCTGAGAATAAAGAAAATGGCCACGATCATACCTGCACCAATTCCTTTAAGAAGGTCGGTGGCTAATACAACTCCGATGGTAACGATAAACGGAAGGAATTGTTCCCACCCCAGTTTGTACATGCTTTTGAATAAACTTACTTTGGCTAGTTTGTATCCGACCATGAGCAGGATGGCTCCCAAAGATGCCAACGGAATCATGTTTAGTACTCCGGGTATAAGTAATACCGAGACAATAAGGATAATACCATGTGTGATAGCAGATACTTTTGATTTGGCACCAGAGTTGATGTTGGCAGAACTCCTAACGATTACCTGGGTGATAGGAAGTCCTCCGATAAGTCCGGATACCATATTACCGACTCCTTGTGCTTTTAGTTCTCGATTCGTTGGGGTAACATTTTTCATCGGGTCAAGTTTGTCCGTAGCTTCAACACTTAACAAACTTTCAAGACTTCCTACGATAGCGAGGGTAAAGGCAATGATGTATACGTTAGGATTGGACAGAAGGCTGAAATCCGGTGTGTTGAAAATGTGAATTACTTCATCAAATGACGTGGCAACCGGTAGTAGTACGAGGTGTTCTCCTGTAAGCTGTAACTCCGGCGCGTACCATCCATAAAGTTGATTAATAACAATTCCTGCTACAACAACGAACAGTGCTCCGGGTAAATATTTAAATAAAGCAATTCGTTTCATAAACGGGCGCTCGAACAGGATTAAGATTCCCAGGGAAAGAAGCCCGATGGTAACAGCTCCCATTGTAAAGTGTTCGTAAGCATAGAGGATATCGGAAAAAGTATTGTGTCCGTCAGCATGGTTGATATCCATGTCTCCCATAGGTTCTTTGTCATATCCGAGGATATGTGGAATCTCTTTCAGTATAAGTGTTAAACCAATAGCTGCCAGCATTCCTTTGATAACTGAAGAGGGGAAATAATGACCGATTACTCCAAGTTTAAGGTATCCGGCAATAAGCTGGATCAGACCGGAGAGAAAAACAGCAAGTATAAGTCCTTCGAAGCTGCCAAGTGTAGCGAGAGCTCCGGCTACAATAGTGATGAGTCCGGCAGCAGGTCCGGAAACTCCCAGTCTCGAGCCACTTAAGGCTCCGACAACAATACCTCCAACAAATCCCGCGATGATACCGGAGAAAATATTGGGCATGCCGTCAACTCCGTCAACATCGGTTGAGGCAAAAGCAACTCCAAGACATAAAGGCAGGGCGACAAGGTAAACAACTAAACTCGCGGGAAGATCATTCTTCCAGGTAGAAAAAATAGATTTCTTTTTCATATTGATTTTGAACATTAAAACATAATAACCTTAGTGTAGGTAGGCAGAATTATGCTGTCTGTTCGGGAGGAGGAACAATTACGTTCTCCTCAATCTGAAAAAGTGAATAGATGTATCGGAACGAAGTGGTATTTTTTCGTTTGCTTTCAAGAGGTTGGAAGCAAGACATAGAAAAGTTAACAAAAAGTTTATGTGGCTCTTCTTCAAAAATATTCGTCCGCCCGGAATTTGGATTTTCCTCTTCAAAAAACTCAACATCCACATTTCCCTGAAGATTCAGGGAATAGCTTATCGTAGTGTTGAAACAAAGTAACAACATCATGAGTAAGAAAAAATAAATCTGTATGTTTCTTGACGGTTTCACTCTGCAAAAATACGGAATGTTCACCACTCACTTCTCATATTTTTGTTAAAATATATTTTGGTTTTGTTAAATCAAAATTCAGACAATAGTGCTCTGTGCACTTGTTTTGGGGTGGAGGATACTATTTATTGTAACAGATTAAGTATTTAACAATGAGAAGGTAAAAAGTGTCTCGAGGGCTATTTTTCTAGATGTTATTTCATATTGTGCTTTTTCCATGGGGGTTTTATCAAATTGTTTAGGGTCTTCATAAGGAGTAGCGATTCGAAGGTCTGATCCGAGTACAACCGGACAACTTTCGTTGACTTCTGAGCAGGTCATGATTGCGATAAAATCTTTTTTGGGATTGTTTTCGTGATTGATCGTCTTGGAGAAACATGTGACGGATAAATCGTCGGTATATTTCACTTTGTAAACAGGGTTGTCCCCTGAGAAATCTCCCGAAATAGAACAGCCGATATTGAGTAGTGTTGTGATAGCGGTGGGATTGATCTGTGTGACTTCTGTTCCGGCAGAATATGTTTTTATGGATGAAAATCCATAAAATTCAGCTGCTATGGCTGCCCATACCTGCCCGAAAAAACTCCTTCGCGAGTTATGTGTACAAATATACATAAGGTGAGTAACCTGCTCCTGATTCATCTTGTTGGTAATGTGTGAAGCAAGATGTTTTAGAGTTTGTGTTCGTTCTTCCGGTATTTCTGAAAAGTGAGAGGTGAGTTCTTGGCAATAATGATGAAGAGATGTGTAGAGCATTTTACTTAGTATTTCCATTTGTTTGCAAGTGATACGAGAGATAGCATAACGGGTACTTCTATAAGTACACCTACTACTGTAGTGAGCGACGCACCTGAATCCAGTCCGAATAAAACAATAGCTACTGCAACAGCGAGTTCAAAGAAATTACTGGCGCCTATCATTGCAGACGGAGCGCAGATGTTATGCGGTAGTTTGAGGTATTTTCCGGTAAACCAGCTCGTGAAAAAGATGACATAAGTTTGGAGGGCTAATGGAATTGCGATTAGTAAAATTGTGAAAGGATTTTCAATGATCTTTGTCCCCTGAAAAGCAAACAAAAGAATAAGGGTCGTTAATAAAGCAATGATGGATAAGGGTCGTAGTGTTTTTAGAAAGGTGTTCTTAAACCAGACTTCCCCTTTTCGTTTTAGTAAGAGAGTGTTTGAAAGGTATCCGGCAGCAAGGGGGAGTACTACAAAGGTGACAACAGACGTGAAAAGTGCTTGAAAAGGAATTCCTATTTCCGATTGGTTTCCGACAGTCTCAATGCCAAATAGGCTAAACAGTCCTCCTACTATCGGGATAAACAGAACCAGAAGGATCAAGTCGTTCACGGATACCTGAACCAGTGTGTAGTTGGGATCTCCTTTAGTGAGGTAAGACCAGACGAATACCATGGCGGTACAAGGGGCTGCTCCCAGCAGAATTGCTCCGGCAAGGTATTGTTCAGCTTCTTCGGGAGAAAGCCAGGCTTCATAAATGTGATAAAAAAACAGCCAGGCAAAAAATGCCATTGTAAAAGGTTTAACCAGCCAGTTGATAATAACTGTCAGTGTTAGTCCTTTGCTGTTTTTTGAGATGAAGCGAAGACTGGAGAAATCTATTTGAACCATCATGGGGTAGATCATAAACCAGACGAGGATGGCTACAGGAATGTTAACGGTAGAGATGTTCCAACTACTCAAAACTTGTACGGAGTCTCCCAGTACGTGTCCTAATCCGATTCCGGCAATAATGCAAATGAGTACCCAGACAGTAAGATACCGTTCAAAAAATCCCATATTTCAGAAGTTGAATTAACAGCAATTTCCTCCCGGAGTACAGGATGTTCCTTCGCCAGATGTTAAGTCACTCATTTTAATTCGTGGTTTTTCCTGAGGGATACCACATTTGTCTTCGGCTAAACACGCTGTCTGAGTGTTTTGCAACCGGAACGATTCACCATCGAACGAAAGAGCATATTTCCCAATGGTCCCTGACTGGTATTCGACTTCTACTTCCAGATCGTCCAAATGAAGCTTTTCCTCAGATAGGGAAATGATTTGCAGTAGCTTCTGCGGTGCAAGTCGATGATCAAAATCGTTTGCTTCCCATAATTGGAAATTGATCACCTTTTCGATGCGTTCGGTTCCTCCGCAGTCAATAAAATGTCGGGTGATGGCTCCTATTTCAGTTATATGAAAGTGAATGGGAACTAAATTACTGTCAGGTAGTACGAAACGTACCTGATCAAGGTTGTGTAAGGCTGTTTTTATTTCTGATAATTTCATCGTGTTTTATTTAAGATTAACAACAGGTAGAATTAGTTGTCCGGATTTGGTCAGTCATATCATTTATCAATGCTGATAGTTTATCAAAAGTGGTAAGGTCAAGACAATAACATATCGAGTTACCTTCGATACTTCCTTTGATAATGCCTGCATTTTTCAATTCTTTCAGATGTTGGGAGATTGTTGCTTGAGCCAGAGGGAGTTGATCAACAATATCACCACAAATACAACTCTTGGCTTGCAGAAGATATTCTATGATGGCAATTCTGGCAGGATGTCCTAGTGCTTTGAAAAGCAGAGCAGTCTCATTCTGTTCGTTCGAAAAGGAGGCTGACTTTGTTATTCCCATTTTTGATTCATTTTAATATTGCAATATTACGATAATGTTTTGAATTATGCAAACTTCGTGTATGAAGAGGCAATTAAACTTCTATTAACTTCTTATGAATACGATGGTTTGAGGATAGATATGTGGCATTTTTGTCTGAAAAGAAGAAAGAATGAGGTGGCTTTTTGTTTTTCTCTGCTTTTTTAGCTCGGTCGGTTTGCAGGCGCAACATAAGAAAGTCGAGAAAGAATACCCGGTGGCAAAAGAAAAGGTGCCGGATAATGCGATTACTTGTCTGGGTTATTTTTCTTGTATTCAGTCGGGGAAATGGTTGGTTGAAGAGAATGAGGCGGGGCAGCACTTTGAATTTAAAGGTAAGATCAACGGTCATTTTACCAGTGTGGAATTTACGAGCGAGGGTACGTTTTTGGATGCTGAAGTGGAGGTGAGACTGAGTGAAATTCCGGACAGTATCAGTACGGCTATTAAAAAGCTATTGAATATAAGATATGATAAAATCAGGATTCGTAAAATTCAGGTGCAGTATTCGGGGGACTGTTCTGAAGTTGCTTTGAAAATTGGACAGAATAGACTTCCGGTTGATCTGGATACGAAGTTTGAAATAGTAGCAAGAGTGAAGAAAAAAGGAGTGTCGTCCTCGGAGTATGAGTTCCTTTTTTCGGCAAATGGTGAGTTGGAAGGGTACGCTGTTATTGTGTCTCGCAATACTGATATTCTGGATTACTGATATGAAACGGGGGCTTTGTTTGGTATTGCTTTTCTGCTCAGTTGTTTTGGTTGGGAAGAGTCAGATCGCTCTGGAATCAGGAGTTTTACCTGTAATTAATCTTAATTATAAGGTGAATACTAACTGGCGCTTAAATCTAAAGTCAGAGAACCGGCTTGCTATCTGGGAGGGGAGTCCGTCTGCTTTCTCTCCAGCGTATGAATTATCGGATCTTTCTGTTATGGTGTCCCGGAAAACAGGAGTTACGTCTACAGTAGCGGGCGGATATTTGTTGCGTTACCGTTCCGGTGAATTGTATCATCGTTTTATTGTCCAGTTTTCTATGGTTAGAAAGTATAGGGGGGTACGTTTGGGACATCGATTGAGTATGGATCATACAATGTCTTCTGTTGAGCGGTCGGTTTTTCGGCTCCGCTATCGGCTTACTGGAGAGATTGCGTTAGAAGGATATGAACTGGATCAGAAAGAATGGTATCTGAAACCGGGAGGAGAATTACTTCAGTCTCTGCAGACTGGTAGGTATAATCTGGAAGGACGATTGACAACAAATTTGGGGTATTACTTTTCGGACTCCAATAAACTGGAATTTGGAGTAGACTATCGTTTGGGAGACTGGCTGACCACCGGAGGGGTAAGTCAAAATCTCTGGATAAAATTCGAGTGGTATTATCAGTTTGGGAATCGAAGGTAAGATTAACTTCCCGCGGGCACAACCATCACAGTAAGGCGTCCGATACAAACTGTTTTTCCTGTTCCTTTCTCTGTCAGGACAGCATTCCATACATGAGTTTTAGCGCCTTTGTGCATGATCTCTGCGCGGGCAACGACCGTTCCGCTTTTCATTCCTTTCAGATGATTAGCGTTGATCTCAATACCTACCGGAGCTTCTTTTTTTAGATCTAGAATTAATGCGGAACCCAGTGAACCAACAGACTCGATCAGAGCTGCGCTTGCTCCACCATGAAGTAATCCCAAAGGTTGATGAGTTCTTTTGTCAACAGGCATTTCAGCGACAAGATAGTTTTCTCCGATTTCTGTAAAAACGATGCCAAGGTGCTCCATCAGGGTTCCCTCGTTCATTTCATTAATCTTTTCCAGTGGGACTTGTTTTATCATGGTATTACAGCTTTTTTCTACAAATGTAAGGATAAAATCAGGTAGAATTTATGTGTAAACAAATCTAAGGATATAAGAGGAGATGGAAGGTGAATTCTAAAAGTAAGGAACAGAAGGTGCGTTTCCATTCATCTTTTGACGATTCCATTTATCACATTTTTTAACAGGAAAAGTATCCGATTGTTACATTTGCTTTATCAAAACGTAATTAGATGAAACCAAGACATTTCGTTATCATAGGAAGTATTCTTGTTGTATTGGGCCTGATCTTTTTTCGGGTAAATTCAGGAGAGAAAACCGAAAGCAAAAAAGCTACTGCTTCGAGCATTGTATATCTGCCCGTTATGGAGGTAAATAATAAAGTCCGAAGCTTTTCTATAGAAGCTTACGGACAAATCAACTCAAACCTGCAAATTGATCTGGCTTTTGAAGTTTCGGGAAGACTGAAAAAAGGGGAAGTACGATTGAAACCCGGAGTTCGTTTTCGGCGAGGGCAGATACTTGTTACTGTTGATAATAGTGAAGCCGTTTTTACTTTGAGTGCCCGAAAAAGTTCATTTCTCACCTTGTTAGCGAATGTAATGGCGGATGTTAAACTGGATTATCCGGAGGAAGTGGGCAAGTGGGCAAAGTTCATGAATGCAATTTCCATTGATGGGTATCTGCCACCGCTTCCAAAGTTTAATTCAAAAAAGGAAGAACTTTTTTTTACTACGCGAAATATTGTCGCTGAGTTTAATACGATTCGTAGTCAGGAACTAAGGCTTGAAAAGTATTTTTTTGTTGCTCCCTTTGATGGAACCATTACAGAAGTAGCAGCAGAGCCGGGGGCGATTGTCAATCCGGGTACACCTGTGGCATCCATTATAAAAACCGGAGATTATGAAGTGAAAATCCCAATAATGTTAAAGGATATCACCTTCTTTGAAGCAAAAGGGACAATTGACGTAACGGATGCTTCAGGAGAGCAGATCGGTATGGGACGACTTAGTCGTATCTCTAATGTGATTAACCAGAATACGCAATCTGTTGATGCCTACTTCAGCATTGAACCTTTACCGGGAAAAAAGATTTACAACGGAATGTACGTAAATGCGAAGATGAACAAAGAATCGATAGCAGAAGCAATGGCCGTACCGTTTTTGTGTGTTAAGGACAATACGGTGAACATAATAAAAGATAGTGCTATCGTATCGGTTCCGGTTCAGGTGTTGGCTTCTATTCCGGATACACTTCTTGTAGCAGGATTAAAAAACGGTGATTTTGTCATTACTGATCAGGTAGCTAATGTTCCGGATTCAATGCGCATTGTTGGAATAAAAAAAATGTAAGGAATGAAGAATTTAGTTCAGTTTTTTATTAAACGTCCGATATGGACCAATGCGTTTATCGTTATAACGATGTTGTTTGGTTTGTATACGCTGAACATATACAGCAGTTCTTTTTTTCCTGAGTTGGATCCGAAAACCATTACTGTTAATGTCATGTACCCAGGGGCTTCACCTCTGGAGATGGAAGAGGGTATTACTATTAAGGTCGAACAAGCTATTAAAGGGCTGAAAGATATTGAGCACATTAATAGTACTTCTTCGGAAAATGTAGCTTCCATTACTATTTCGGCAGAACAGGATGCTGATATGGATGAATTGCTCTCTGATGTAGAGAATGCTGTAAACTCGATCAACTCATTTCCGCAGGGAGCTGAAAAACCGGTAATCACCCGTTTGAAAACCGGTGGGATGTCCAGTCGTGTTGCTATTGTTGGTATTAGTGCCAAGTCACCGGACATGCCGTTGATGCAACTCCGGGATAAAGCGATACAGGTCGAAAATGATTTATTGGATACCAAAGTAATCACGCAAATAGAGAAAACAGGTTTTCCCACAGCGGAAATCACTGTAAATGTTCGTGAAAATGACTTATTGCGTTACGGATTAACGTTTGAACAGATCTCTCTGGCTATTTCGACAAAAAATATTGATATAACTGCAGGACAGATTAGGGGGACAGACAAAGATTTGATTATTAGGAGTGAAAACAGAACAACGAAGCCCGCAGAGATTGGCAAAATTATTGTTCGGACTTCACTAACCGGCGAAACCGTGTTTTTACGGGATGTGGCAGATGTTTCGTATCAGTTTTCAGAAGATTCTGAATTGGCTAAATTTAACGGGCAACCGGCCATTGTCTTAAATATTGATAAAACAACGGATGAGAGTCTGACCGAAATCGCAGAAGCAGTAAAAGCGTTTCAGAAAACGTTTAACGAAACCAATCCGGATTATCATTTTCAGATTTTTTACGAATTCAGTGAAATGCTTTCGGCACGGATCGATTTGTTGAGTGAAAATGGAATTTTCGGGTTAATCCTCGTACTGGTGGCTCTTGGTTTGTTTTTGAACCTGAAACTGTCTGCCTGGGTAGCCTTCGGAATTCCTTTCTCCTTTCTGGGGATGTTTATTATCGGGTATTGGTACGGAATGTCCATTAATATGATTTCCCTGTTCGGTATGATTCTCGTTGTCGGGATTCTGGTTGATGATGGAATTGTAATTGCGGAAAACATCTACACCCATTTTGAACGGGGGAAAAGTGCCCCAAGAGCGGCTTTGGACGGAACTATGGAAGTATTACCGTCTGTTTTTACCTCTGTTATTACGACAATGGTTGCTTTCTCGATGCTGTTATTCATTGAGGGAATGGAAATGATGCGGGAAATGGCTGTAGTAGTTATCGCCTGTCTCTTATTTTCGTTATTTGAAGCATTCTTCATTCTTCCTTCCCATCTATCCAGTAAATCTATTTTATCCGAAGAGAAAAACCATAGACTGAAGACCTGGCAGGGGGTACTCTTCACTGTCGTAGGTATAGGACTTATTTTTGTTGCTACTCGTATGTTCGGGGACTATGTCTCGTCGTTTATGGCGGCTTTATTCCCTTTTTCATTACTGGTTGTGGGCGGAGCGATGATCTTTACCGGTTTTTCGGCTTCTCCGGTAGAGCATCACGTACGTAAAGGAGCTGATAGATTCATTGCGTATATCCGGGATAAAGTTTTAGAAGATATACTACGGTTTGCGAATAAAAAGTGGAGCTACCGGATCGTAGTTTTTGTCCCGTTAGTATTTATTGTTTTTACACTTGGGAGTCTTATTTCCGGTAAGATCGGTGCAACTTTCTTTCCCAATATTGAACCGGATATGTTTTTCGTTGAAGTAGCGTATCAGCCGGGTGAAAATAAACGTTCTGTGGAAGACTTTATTACCGTTGCCACGGAAGTTGTAAAGGAAGAGAACCAGCGATTGATTGATGAAACAGGAGACACATTGTTGTCTTATTATTCCAGTAATGTCGGAGCTGCCGGTCAGCTGGGTCAGGTAGGGATGCACACAGGATCCGTGATGGTTTTTTGTGATGCCGAAGATAAAAAAGCATCTGTGGGGGAATTTATGAACCGGGTGCTGAAACGCATGGAAGAACGAAAAGAAGCGAAACTGGCAAGTGATTTTGTTGTAATCGGGATGAACCGATGGGGAAAACCGGTTGAATTCGGACTTTCCTCAGCTAACAACACCTCGTTGGATCAGGCACGTCTGTTTTTCAAAAATGAGATTGCATTACTGGATCAGACAAAAAACGTGGTTGACAATATGCCTCCCGGAAAAAATGAGATCTATCTCAATATGCGTCCGCAGGCAGATATGTATAACATTGGTGAAGCAGAAGTGCTGCGACAGGTCCGGCAAGGTTTTTTCGGAGCAGAAGCACAGCGTGTCATCATTGGTACGGATGAGGTAAAAGTCTGGGTGCGTTATCCGAGAGAAGATCGGAACACTGTGGCGCATCTTCAGAATATGCGGATCAAAACAGCTTCCGGTGCGGAAGTGCCGTTGCACGAGTTAGCTGATTTCACCATAGGAAATGGGTATGAGAGTTTGAAACGACGTGATGGAAAGAGACAGGTAGAGGTTGAGGCCGATGTGATCGACCCGGACAAGACAGCGGATGTAAACGGGAAGATAAGTAAGGAGATTATTCCCAAATTACAAAGTATGTTTCCCGATGTGGAAGTATTTCATCTGGGACAGGCAGAACGAAGCGAAAAAACGAGTAATTCAATGCAGTACATGACGTTGATTGTACTGGTGGTAATGATAACAATTATTACACTCCATTTCCAGTCGTTGTATCAGGGATTGCTGATTATACTTGTTTTACCGGCCGGATTGGCAGGTGCCATTTTAGGACACGGTATTGTAGGGATTCCAGTTTCTTTATTAAGTGTTTTTGGGATGATAGCCCTGATTGGTGTACTGGTAAATGATGCTGTTGTGTTCCTGGATCGTTATAATGACCTGATCCGGGAAGGATATTCTTCTTTTGAAGCAGCGGTCGAAGCTTCCCGTTCCCGTTTCCGTCCGATTTTACTGACGACTGTGACAACGGTGGCAGGTTTACTTCCTTTGATCGCCGAAAAATCCATGCAGGCGCAGTTTCTTATTCCCATGGCGGTCTCCATTGCTTTTGGTGTTCTTTTCGGAACCATTATGATCTTACTGTTTTTCCCGTCGGCATTGCTCTTTGGAAATGATGTCAAGCGATTCTTTACATGGCTTTGGACCGGGAAAAAACCTTCTCATGCAGAAGTGGAGACAAGTACAAAAATTCAGAAAAAAATTCATGAAGTTGAAAGCACAAATTAAATTCTATTTAGTCTTTGCTGCTGTTCTGATTGCAGTTGGTGGTAATGCACAAAATGAGATTACCGTCAGAGAAGCTATTGAACTTGCACTGGAACGCAATTTTCAGATCCGGATAGCCGACAAGAATAATGAAATAGCAGAGAAGAATAATACCTGGTCAGAAGCAGGCGCATTTCCGACCCTGTCGGTGAGTCTTACTTCGGCCAATGGTTTACAAGACAACACAAAGAATCCTTTTACTTTTACTCCGGGAATGATTCTATCGCAAAGTTTACAACCGGCACTGAGTCTGGACTGGAATATTTTTTCAGGGATGGGGGTCATCATGTCCAAAAGACGATTAGAGCAATTGGAAGAACAGTCAAAAGGAAATGCGACAGTTATTATTGAAACGACAGTGTCCGACATTATCAAAGGATATTATTCGGCAGTAATGCACAAGGAGCGACTGGAGTTGCTCCGTGAACTGACCGCTTTTTCCAGGGAGCAGGTGAAATACTATGAACTGAAAGAAGAATACGCAGGAGCCAGTTCGTTAGAGTTGATGCAATTTAAGAACCAGTACCTTTCCGATTCAACCAATTTGTTAATGCAGGAAATTTCGTACAGAAACGCATTGCGGAATTTGAACCTGTTAATGAATTTACCACTGGACAGCCTGTTGAACCCAACGGATCAGTTGGAGTTCATTCTTCCAGAGATTAACGGAATTGAAGCAAAACGCCAACTGGTTGAGAATAATAACAACCTGAAAAACCAGATGATTAATATCCGGTTATCAGAAATTCAGACCAAATACCAGCGATCTTTTTTATTTCCGACGTTGACCTTTCAGGGAGGAATTCAACCTGGTTTTTCGTGGATTCGGGAGGTGAAAAATGATTTGTTTGAAGCAGAAACACAGACGCTTATGTATTCTGCCAATTTGACCCTGCGCTACAATATTTTTAATAACTGGAAATCAAAACGGGCTGTAGAAGTTTCAAAAATTCAGGAAGAGATCAGCCAGTTGAATTATGATGAAATGAAAAATTCGCTCATGAACAGTATGGAAGGTTTGTTGGAAATGTTTGAAGCCCGGAATCGTCTGGTTGCCGTATCATCGCAAAACATCGAATACGCAGGACGTGTATGGGAAATCGGGCAGGAACGCCTGCGTTTGGGAACGATCAACTCCATAGAACTCCAAACCCTCAGAAACAGCTACATCAATGCCCGTCTGACGCATCTGGACAATCTGTACAATCGGGTAGAGGTATTCTTCGAGATTTTCCGACTTACCGGTAACATTGGCTTGTATCATTCGCAGGTAGTTGAGTAAAGTAAGCGTACGGGAAGGTTTTATCTTTATTGTCAAGTGAATATTCCCCCTTTGGAAAAGGTCGTGACGGATGATGAATAAACACATTAAGGATAATTAAAAATGAGTGACGCAAAGGCAATAACGAAAGATAGTTTTACTATAACCAGTATAGGAATAATCCTTGAATTGCAACATTCAGAAAACGGACTCTTGAAAGATACAAAACTGATCTCTGAAAAATCGGGACGGACCTGGATGGTTATTGCAAGGATACTTTTTGACCACGCAATAGCTGAACAAACAATATTTGACAATGAATCGGTGGAGTATATGTTAATGAGATTTGAGTCTGACCAAAAACGACAAAAATCTATAAACGAGATTAAGGAAAGAGAATCTAATACCATTTTTCAATATATATCAAAGCCACTCGGACATTTAGAAAAACCAGAAAAGGAAGAAAGATTAAAAATTGACTACCCGCAACAATGCATGTAATTCAGTAACTTAGTTGCTCAACTATACAACGAAATCATGCGTGAATCGTTGTTCGGAATTGTAAATAGACTGTAATTCAGAAAATAAGCATGATACAAAAACCAAATCCAGATACCATTTTTCCTGTTCCAAATTTCAAGACAGTTACGTATGTGAAACCAACGATTAAATCAAAAAATATTATCGTTGGGGATTTTACTTATTTCAGTGACATCGACTTTGAAAAGCACGTTACACACCATTATGACTTTTATGGAGATAAACTGATAGTAGGAAAATTTTGTCAAATCGCTGCCGGTATTGAAATTATCATGAATGGGGCAAATCATCAGATGAATGCAGCCTCGACATTTCCTTTTTATATTTTTGAAGGATGGGAACAGTCTATTCCTCCTATAGAGAAGATGTCTGTAAAAGGAGATACTGTAATCGGGAACGACGTATGGATCGGACAAAATACAACCATTTTGCCGGGAGTGCATATCGGAGATGGAGTTATTATCGGTGCAAATAGCGTTGTCGGAAGTAATATTGAACCATATTCTATAGTTGCAGGAAATCCGGCACGATTGATTAGAAAAAGGTTTGATGATGAGTTAATCTCTTTACTACTCAAAGTGAAATGGTGGGATTTGCCTATCGAACAGATAAATCAACTTATTCCTATTTTAAGTTGTGATGACTTGGAAAAGACGAAAATTGATTTAAAAAAATGGGTAAAGTGATGGGTCACAATTTACAAATGACAGAGTTACAAGATAAACTGATTGATGAACTTGAGCATTTGATTACTCATTTAAAAAAATATGATGAGGAAAATTGGGCATCTATATTTTCTCAAACGCAAAAAATGATTGATAACGGTGATATTCGCGGACTTGAAGCACTAAAAAAGATGCGAGGAGGAATGGGAAGTTTTACTGATTTAGTAATCTGCCAGATAAACGGACATCGGATTGAAAAAAGTGAAGAGGACTTTGCCAATACTGAATTAATTAGATTAGGAAATTGTGTGTTCGCTACGGCAGACAAATTAAATCGGGAAATACATAAAGATAGTGTCTGATAAAGTGTATAAATTGTCGGGTGTAATCGAATAAAATAATTTTTTGGGTAAAGATGAAAAACTGATATTCTTCCATTTAGCAGACAGTTTTAATTAGAGCATCTGACTTATTTAACAGACAATGACATTTGAAGTGATTAAACTCCCACAACATCAAATAAAAATCGTAGAGTTTATATGAAATGGAGGCGAACTAAAATAACCATGAAGAGTATCACTATCCTCATTTGCGGAATTATATTTACAAACTGTAATTACGCGCAAAAGACTGAAACTTTATCTAATTCAGGTAGCACACAGGTACAGCAGAATACAGAAAATATTTTGGATGCCTATCAATATGTTGATTCTTACAAAGAAGGTTTAGCGACCGTAACAAAAAATAAAAAAAAGGGATTTATCGACAAAAGAGGAAGGGAGGTCATTGCATGTAAGTACGATGTTGCTTATGATTTCAAAAACGGATTTTCTAAAGTAGTACTCCATGATCAACCCGGATACAATGAAAAATACGGAGTGATCAATCGTTCAGGAAAAGAAATTACAGCAATAAAATATGATTTTATTACGGACTTTCAGAATGGATATGCAATGGTCAAATTAGACCGAAAGTGGGGTTTTATCGATACTACGGGAAAAGAAGTGATTCCCCTGCAATATGAAGCAGCTTCAGACTTTGAAGACGATGTAACCACTGTAAAGGAGAATGAACAGTGGTTTATCATTGATAAAATGAATAACAAAAAAACAGCTCTTAAAAATGTAGAATCTGCATCTTCTTTTATTGAGGGATTGGCCCCTGTTACAATATCCGGAAAGGTTGGTTATATAGACAAACAAGGAAGAATTGTCATCGAACCTTTATATGATATCGGATATTATTTCAGAGAAGGTTTAGCACTTGTTGAAATAAATGATAAGTACGGTTTCGTCAATAAGCAAGGAAAAGAAGTTATTCCGTTGCAATACGATGGCTATCCGAATTTCAGATGTGGGTTAGCAGCAGTAAAACGAAACGGAAAATATGGTTTTATTGATACTACAGGCAAAGAAGTCATTTCTTTTAAATATAGCAATGTATATGACTTTTGGAATGGGGTTGCAAGAGTCTGTTTAAGTTCCGGGTCAAAATGGGGTTGTATAGATACTTCCGGAAAAGAAATAATTCCACCTATTTATGATGTGATCGGCATAGGAGAAGGGATTTTGAACGTACTACAGGACGGACAATGGCAGTTTTTAGACCTCACAGGAAAGGAAATATTTCCCGAAAAATTTGAAGATGTTTATCCCTTCAGTGACGGTGCAGCACTGGTCAAGAAAGAGGGTAATTGGTTTTTTATCGATAAAGAAGGGAAAAGACTATTTTGAGGATGAGAAAATAATTTGAACCATTCCTTTGCTTAAACCTTAAACAATAGATACAATGAAAATTATTATCCGGGAATTGCTGACGAAAAAATGCGACCCATTTTTACGGATACAATTAATAGTATTGCGTATGACTTTAAACGTGCAGCAGAATCTGAAAATCCGACTAACGAAAAATATCAGGAGAAAATTGAAATCGGACTTTCAAGGTTTTCAGACGTTATTTGGAGCTGGACACAAAAGACAAAGTTTGTACCTACATTGAAGAATTAATGGGGTTTGTCGGACTGGAAAGCTCAAATGGACAACTGAATGAATTTATGTATGATTTTGACCCGAACAAGTTGACAAATAAAAATTAGGGGAAAGAGTAAAATTAACTAATGATAAAGTCTACTTTAACAGAGCAAAAAACAACTATACTTTAGTTTAATATACTTTATTTGAATTTCTATTATTTTCATCTAAAAGAACATCTGCGATGAACAATAGATACAATAGAAACAGAATATACATTAAAAAGAGCGAACAGGAAATCATAAAAAATTGCCCTGTGTTTTTGGGGGGATGCGGAATAGGAAGCGTAATCGCCGAATGTGCCTTGCGATTGGGATTTGAACATATTACCCTCGTTGATGGTGACCAGGTGGAACTCTCAAACCTGAATAGGCAAAACTATACCGAAAATAACCTTGATATCAGCAAAGTAACCGCTTTAAAAGCGCGCTTGAAATCCATCAACGAAAAAGCCACAATTACTGTTCACGATTGTTTTCTAGATAAAGAAAACGTTGAAGATCTGGTAAAAGACCACAAAATAGCGATTAACGCTTTGGATTTTACGTCAACCATACCCTTAGAATTTGATAATGTTTGCCGAAAACTAAACATTCCCGTAATACACCCTTATAATTTGGGTTGGGCAGGATTGGCTTTGGTAATAACCCCAAACGGAATGCCTCTTTCGGGGATTGCCAAACACAATGAACCTTTTAATGAGCTTAACGTAGTGAGATATGTTTCGGAATACTTGAAGTTTTGGAACAAACCACAAAAGTGGTTGGACGAAGTTTTAGAAAAATATAGTAATGAACAAGAGCCTTTACCACCACCACAATTATCTATAGCCTCTTGGTTTGTAGCCTCTATGTGTACTCAACTTTTGTATGATTTGGCACTCAATAAAGAAGTCAAGAATTTCCCTGAGTTCTATTTTTCGTCCTTATATTCTTAAATAAGTTTGTTGTTAGTCGCGCTCAAAATAGCTTCTGAAATGTTGGTTACATCCATTTTTTCAAATAATTTTTTACGATGAAATTTTACTGTTCCGGCAGATATAAAAAGCGTATCCGCTATTTGTTGAATGGTAAAGCCTCTTGCCGATAATTGCAAGATTTCCTTTTCTCTTTCCGATATTTTTATTGGTTCATCAACTTTCCAAAAATTCCCATCCAAGTTATACAGATAAGCTTGTTTATTCCCTTTTCGGTATATCTTAATGTTTCCAGCCTCCTTTTCGTTTGACAAGGAGACCAAACATAGAGCTTTCCATATTTTGCCCTCCGTGGTTAAGTACAATGGCGTTAGCTTTTGGTTTAGCAAAATGGTTTTACCTTCTTGATTTTTTATATGGAAATCATACGAAATCGTATATTCTTTCCTTTCAGTAACAGGGATTTTTTCGAAAAAATCAAATCCTATAGTGTTGATTTTTAGTAATAAATCTAAATCCTGTGGGATGACATAATTAAAATAATAGGCATACCCCATATTCTTTACTTCTTCCGCAGTATGACCACATAAAAACAAAGGATTGTCTGAAACGTATTCAAAACCTTGTTTTTGATAATCAATTATGTAGATGCTTTTGTAAGTAGTTCGGGCAAATGCTTTCACAGCTTCCAAATAGTCAGTTACCTGCCTTTGCTCATTATTCGTTATTTTTCCTACGGAATTTTTGTAGGAAAAGAAATCTTTAATATTAGCCATAAGTAGGAGAAATTTTGGTTTCCTTTCAAATATAATCAATTTTCAATTGGGTTATTTTTTTGAAAATCAATTTTGTACCTTACTGGAAAACTATCCTTTTGTAAAAGACACGTCATTGTTTTACGTCATAACTTTCGGTAAAAAAGGAATATGATACACGATTATTATAAGTTGGAAAGGTTACCTTTTCTTGAATTACCCGACTTAGCCAAGTTTGTGGTAACCGAGAACTTTAAACACCATTTAAACGGAGCTTACCCTTTGACATACGAAACTGAAATTGACTCTATGCTGCAAGACGAAATAAATCATTTCGAAAACTCAAAAATTTATGTAGCAAAAGATTCCAATGGTCATTTAATTGGCTCGATTAGAGTACTGAAATGGAATGGGTTTGATTTGTTGCCTGTGCAAAAATTATTTAGCTTAAACGTTGATTTTCCTAATAATCTTGTTTGGCATATTGGAAGATTTGCCATAAGCCAAAGTGTTAAGGATATTCATCTTTTAAAAAAACTGATGGCATGTGCCATACATCCGGTATGTCAAAACCCTAATGCAACAGCTTATGCCGAATGTGACAAAAAACTGTTTCGGGTTCTCTTGGCTTTAGGAATCAGAGCCCAAGTGATGGGTAAACCTATAAACTATCTTGGTTCTGAAACCATACCAATTAAGATGTCCTTTTCAGGCCTTATCGATTTCTATACGAAACACAAACATTTGATTCCAAATTTGCTTTTTACGCACCAAATAGAAAAAAGTAAAAACTATACTTTTGGCTAGTGCATTGAATAATTCAAACTAATACCTTTGAGAATATTGTTATTTCATAATCTATGAATTTCCGTTTTCTAATGGTATTTTTTCTCTTAACCTACAACTTTTCACACAGTCAATATAACGTTACAGGTGTTGTAAAAGATAGCGATAGTGGAATTCCCTATGCCAATATAATCCTGACCGACAACAGCGGAAAAATGGTTACGGGAACGATATCAGAAGATGACGGAAGTTTTAAACTAACTGCCCAACATGGCGAATACAAAATAGCCATTAGTTTTCTTGGGTATCGAAATTGGGAAAACTCCATAACCCTCACAGAGAATATTGATTTGGGAATTATTGTTCTTCAAGCTCAAGACAATGAACTTGGAGAAATAGTAATTACTGCCGAAAAACCATTGATTGAACGAAAAGTAGACAGATTGGTTTTTAATGTAGGACAAAGTACTGCAGCAACAGGAGGCAATGCTATGGATGCCTTAAAAGTTACGCCCAGAATAAAAGTTGAAAACGATGAAATTTCAATGATTGGTAAAGGAAATCTAATGGTAATGATTGACGATAGAATAGTACAACTTTCGGGCGAAGATTTGGCTAATTTTTTAAAATCACTCAATACAGAAGATATACTACGTATTGAAGTTATTAGTAATCCGCCTGCAAAATACAGTGCAGATGGTAATAGCGGGCTAATCAATATTGTAACCAAAAAAGCCTCTACTGACGCTTGGAATGCTTCGTTAAGGAGTGGCTATACTCAAGCTACTTACGCTACCGGAAATATCGGGGGAAACCTGAATTTTCAAAAAGGCAAATTTCAATTAATGAGCAATGTCAACTATACCAATGGTTCGACAGCTCCGGTAGAGTCTAATAAGGTGTTTTATCCCAATCTTACATGGGATGAAGTAAATAATCGCAGGGATTATAGAAGTTCTTTGTCAGCAGGGCTAGGCATTGAATACAAAATAAACGGAAAATTATCGACGGGATTCGATTATAAATACGTCAATAGTCAATCATTGGTGAAAGACGATATTGTTGCAAAAATCTATAGTGCCACATCCAACGCTTTGGATTCCACGATCAATACACCTGCAAGAAATGAATACAAGAATAACGTACACAGTTTGAATTACCATTTCATTTATAAAATAGACACGATCGGAAAAAAATTATCCCTGGATTTTGATTTCTTTGACTACAATTTTCAGGCAAACCGAAAGTTTAACACCCAAACCCTTTACCCAAACCATGAACCTACTCCAAACAGTTTTGTAGAAGCTAGAAATTTTGGGATTCAGGATGTTCAAAACTACTCTGTAAATCTGGATATGGAACATCCTACCCGTTGGGCGACATTAAATTATGGAGGAAAAATGTCTTTTATCAAAACGGACAACCTATTTAATACATACGAATATGTAAGTAATGAAGAAATTTTAGACCCGAACCTTAGCAACTTATTTGATTATAAAGAAAATACCCAATCACTGTATTTTAGTATTCAAAAGCGATTTTCGGATAAATGGGAAGGAAAGGCAGGGTTGCGAATGGAAAACACCCAGACCAAAGGATACTCCACAACGCTTAACCAAACCAATAAAAACGCATACACAAAACTGTTTCCCACAGCCTATCTTGCCTACACCATAAATAACAAAAACTCATTGAGTCTTCATTACGGAAGAAGAATAAGCAGACCAAATTATCAATTTCTAAATCCATTTGTCAGGATATTTTCCCCCTATTCTTATGCCGAAGGGAATCCCTATTTGCAGCCTGCTTTTATTGATAATATTGAATTGGAATATGCTTATAAAAACAAATGGATAGCTAACATCTATTATTCTCATGCAAATGACCTCTATGGAGAAGTGATTTTCTTAGACGAAGTCACCAACATACAACGTGTATTTCCGGAAAATTATATGAAAAATACCATAATAGGGTTTTACCAATCAATTAATTTTAAGCTTTTTAGTTGGTGGGATTTAGCGGCTTCTTCAAATGTTTCCTATTTTTCCACAAATAGTAAAATCCCTGAAGCCTTACAAGAATTAGACGGTTGGAGCGCTTTACTAGATGTGTCTAATGACTTTACCCTAAATTCTGATAAAACGTTGTTTTTCAACGTATATTTCTTTTATCAATTTCGTGGTGTTGCTAATTTGTACCGGAATACCAGTTCCAATCAATTAAACGCCTCAATTAAATGGTTGTTGTTGGACAAAAAACTAACATTGAGTTTATACGTTAATGACATATTCAGTTCGAGTAGGGTAACCTATACGACCTATTCCAATGATATAAAAACTTCCTTTAGAAATTATTATGACCAACGGTATGTGAGGTTATCTGTGGTGTATAGTTTCGGAAAAAAGTTTAGCTCCAGTAAAAGGGAAAACAAAAACCAAGAAGAAATGGAGCGGACATATTAAAATACTTTTGCAAGAGTAGTCCGAGTGAGGTGTTGATGACTTAAAACTAGGATACGAATGTTCAACTAAAACCTTTAGATTATGTCTAAAAAGTTTAATCCTAAAGACTTTCTGAATGCAGAAATTCTTTCTCCACTTGAACAAAACAAAATTCGTGGAGGATTTGC
>NZ_CFIGVI010000012.1:79601-98087 GCF_984588085.1 Wandonia sp. | reverse complement strand
TTAGTGGAGCCGGAGGGGTTCGAACCCTCGTCCCAACGAAGAGTGCCACAGCTTTCTACATGCTTATTTTGTGATTGTTTTTCGACTGGAAACCGGACACAAACACCCTGTCCTCCAGCTTATCTTCTAAACTCTCATACGATCAACGAAGTAATGACCGTACCAGCCTTATTTTAATGATGTCTCAGATTCCTATCCAATAAGGCGATGGACCTGGTGAGACAACTCGTCCCTCTTACTGTACTTCAGAGTGGATTAAGCGCAATAACATTCCGTTATTAAGCAGCGAGAGCGTATGACGTATTGTCAATTATAGTTTGAGCCATGATATTAACGAGCCACAACCCAATGCTCGGCATGCTGACACTATTTCACCGCATCCGCAGTCAAATCCAAGTCGGCCCCTCAAAGAACTTTTAACAAAGATACGAAATTTGAACCGGAAAGGACCAAAATTAACTAAACATTAACCGGTTGAAAATATTACATAAACGGTTCTCCCTAATGAGGAAAACTTCACTATTTTTGCTCTAAATTCAAACAAAAATGGCTACAATTCATATAGGAGTTATCAGAGAGGGAAAAGTTCCCCCGGATCGCAGGGTTCCTTTGACACCCAAACAATGTGTTGAGGTTAAAAAGCGCTTCCCGAACGTTGAAATTACAATTGAACCTAGTGAAATTAGAGCCTATAGTGATGATGAATACCGTAATGAAGGAATAACTGTTTCATCGGATATTTCAGAATGTTCCCTTTTGATTGGAGTAAAAGAGGTGCCGGTTGAGCAATTAATTCCCGGTAAGACATACCTGTTTTTTTCACATACGTTTAAAAAACAACCCTATAACCGAAGTTTGTTGCGGACGATTCTTGACAAAAGGATTCGATTGATTGATTATGAAGTATTGAAAGATAAAAATAATCAACGTATAATCGGATTTGGAAGATACGCGGGAATTGTAGGTTGTTATAATGCATTCAGAACTTACGGATTGAAAACCGGAACATTTGATCTGAAACCTGCGCATACCTGCTTCGATCGGGCTGAGATGGAAAAAGAGCTGGAACATGTGGTATTACCTGCCAACTTTAAGATGGTTTTGACTGGTTTCGGAAGAGTAGGGCATGGGGCTCGTGAAGTATTACAACTATTACCTGTTCAGGAAGTGTCACCGGTTGATTTTCTGGAAAAGTCATTCGACGAACCTGTATTTACACAGTTGAATGTTGAAGATTATTATGACAGGGAAGATGGAAAGACATTTATCCGTCAGCAATTTTATGATGATCCTTCGGGCTTTGTATCGACATTCCCAAGATACATGAAGACAGCGGACGTTTATGCTTCTTGTCATTACTGGTCTGAAAAAGCTCCTTTCATAGCCACCCGTGAAGATTTCAAAGATCCGGAGAATCGCTTGTCTGTTGTCGCTGATATTTCAGCTGATATTGATGGTCCGGTAGGATGTACACTTCGTCCGTCGACGGTTGCTGATCCGATCTATGGATATAATCCTGTTTCGGAGACGGAAGATGATTATACAAAAGAAGGTGTGATAGCTGTAATGGCAATTGATAATCTGCCTTGTGAATTACCACGTGATGCTTCCGAATTTTTCGGAGAGGCTATGTTGAATAACGTATTCCCGGCATTATTGGGAGAAAGTGATCCGGATCGTATTATCGAAAGAGCAACTGAGACAACATTGGACGGTAAATTAATGCCGGCTTTTGCTTATCTTGAAGATTATGTTCAGGGTGAACTGAGTCATTAAGCAATCCATAAAATACTACAAAAAAAGCGGGGTGAATTTTTTCATCCCGCTTTTTACTTTACTTCATCTCTTTAGCTCTTTTGTCCCGTTGCATTTCATTTTCTTGCAATTGTTTCTCCCGGAACATCTGGAAACGGGATTGACGTACTTCCCGTGGCCATGAATTATTACTTAATTCAGTGTCTGCTGTTTCCAGGAAAGGATCCAGTCGGAAGTGTTTTACTTCTTTTTCAGTAATGAATACTTTTGTAATCACATCTGATTTAAAACGCCAGATTTCGGCAGGAATATAACGCACTTCACTGCTTCCGTCCGCATAGTTCAGTTGAAGGATCAACGGCATAACCAGTCCTCCGATATTCTCAAATTCCAACTCATAAAAGTTGAGATTACTGTTGAGCAGTTTCTCCTGTTCGGGAGTCAGCTTGCTGAGGAGTTCAGCATATTCTTCCGTATCCAAAGGTGAAATAGCATACGGATCTTTCAAATTATAAAAATCGTTCAGTTCCGGGTACTTTTCGGTTTGCGTTTCTTCAATGTCACTTTGGTTACGAATATCGCCTACATGAATATCCTGTTGCTGATCATGCGTTCGCCTCCATTCGGATTCCACTTCGGGATTTTCCGTATTAAGAGTATACCATTTCACATTGGAAATAGCAATGTCCACATGATCGGTAGTAAAGAACCATCCTCTCCAGAACCAGTCCAGATCAACTGCCGAAGCATCTTCCATTGTTCGGAAAAAATCTGCAGGAGTTGGGTGTTTAAACATCCAGCGACGAGCATACGTTTTGAATGCAAAATCGAATAATTCACGCCCCATGATCGTTTCGCGAAGAATATTTAAAGCGGTAGCCGGTTTTCCGTAAGCATTATTTCCAAACTGCCAAATAGATTCGCTATTGGTCATAATAGGAGAGAGCGTTGATTTATCTCCGGCCATATAGTCTGTAATTTTATGGGCAGGTCCTCTTCTGGAAGGATATCCTCTTTCCCATTCCTGTTCGGTGAGATATTGTAAAAAGGTATTAAGCCCTTCATCCATCCAGGTCCATTGACGCTCGTCCGAATTAACAATCATAGGAAAGTAGTTGTGACCAACTTCGTGAATAATAACTGTCAGCATTCCGTATTTGACACGTTCGGAATATGTTCCGTCCGGCTCCGGGCGGCCACCGTTGAAACAGATCATCGGGTATTCCATTCCGATGTGACGGGAATGCACAGAAATTGCTACCGGATAAGGATAGTCAAAAGTATAGTTGGAATATACATTTAGCGTATGGGCAACAATACGAGTTGAATATTTCTCCCAAAGCGGGTTCCCTTCCTTGGGATAAAAGGACATGGCAAGTACATTTTTATTCTCCTGTTTGACAGTCATCGCATCCCAGATGAATTTTCTGGAAGAAGCAAAGGCAAAATCGCGTACATTCTGTGCTTTAAAAATCCATTTCTTTTTTCCGGAAGCTTTTCCTTGTTCATTTTCTTCCGCTTCTTTATCGGTTATTATAAAGACAGGCTTTTCGTAAGCTTCTGCGGCCTTTTTTAGTCGCTCTCTTTGTTGGGATGTCAGAACAGCGTTTGCATTTTGAAGCTCTCCTGTTGCTGCAACAACATGATCCGCAGGAACTGTAATTTCAACTTCATAATCACCAAAAGGTAAGGTAAATTCACCTCTCCCAAGGAATTGTTTATTCTGCCAGCCGTTCACGTCATCGTACACACACATTCTGGGAAAAAACTGGGCAATAGTATACAGGTAATTGTCTTCCTCCTCAAAATATTCGTATCCGGAGCGACCACCTACCTTCATCCGGTCATTGATGTTGTACCACCATTTTACTTTGAATGTAAGCGTACCTCCCGGTTTAAGAGGTGTTTTGGGATCAATCCGTAACATTGTCTGGTTAATCGCATAACTGAGATCCTCATTGTTCATGGACTTAATCCATTCAATTTTAAACCCACCGTCAAATTCAAACATTTTTCGTTCAAGGTTATTAATACCCTTGAAACTTTCCATATTATCGACACTAATCAGTTTCGAGTGTGAATGTTGTGCCCGGACATTTTGATCCAATTGCAACCATAAGTATTCCAGTGGATCAGGAGAATTATTGGTATATGTAATTATTTCCTCTCCTCGTATAAGTTGTTTTTCATCATCCAGTTCCAGTTTGATTTTGTAATCCGCTTTTTGCTGGTAATATTGATGCCCGGGAGCTCCGGATGCAGTTCGATATACATTGGGTGTAGGTAGCAGGTTGTCTATTTGTTTAAATTTATCATCCCATTCCTGTGCCCACAAAAGACCGGAACAAGAGAGAAACAACAAGGTGTAAACTAGCTTCATTTGTCTTTGATTTTTATAGTTGCCGTTCGTTTAGTATGGAGAAAAACAGCATAATACTTTTTACTTTTCCATTTCATTTCCAGTTTGTTTTGCTGAGAATCATCATGATCCATAAGTAAACTGAAGTTCCATGTAATCTCATTGAAAGGTTCTACACGTTCGGCATAGACATAGATAAATACTCTTCCGTCCCGGACTACTTCAATACCAACAACATAAAACACAAGTTTTTGTTTGTCTGTAGTTGCTCCGAAATTCGCCAGAATTTCTTTTGACATTTTTTTCCATAGATCCGAGTTGCGTTCTATCATTTCAAGATGTCCTGCTTTAATTCCTTTATCTTCCAGCCAGTGTTCGATATCGTGCGCTTCGGCTTCTATAGTGACTTCCATAGCTTTGTCTTTTTCATTGTAGACCGTCTTTGCCAGTGCTACATGAAATTGATGAGCGGAAATGTCCCGGACACCTAACACGAGAAATAAAATGAGAATATAACGAACCATTAGTAACTAATATTAATTTCCGAATTGGGTAGAAAACGTGAAAATAATAAACTCTGGGTACAAATTACGGTTTAGAATTAATTTTCTGAGTTATAGAATGCCCCAAAACGTAGGAAAGAGGTTTGTTACAGTTCAGGTAGAACTCTGTTTTCAAAAGAAGGTAAAGAAAAGCTGGCAAATGGTTTAGCCCGATAATACTGGCTCAGGTATCTTTATTCGGCAATCGTACAGTCTTTAACCAGTATTCTTTAATCTCCCCGGCTACTTTTTCCAGTTCAAAAATATCGTAGGGTTTTATAATGTATGAACTGGTTAGTTCTTTATAAGCTCTAACAATATCTTCTTTTCGGGATGACGTTGTAAGCATGATAACCGGAATATGTTTCGTTTCGTAATCCGATTTAATTCTCTCTAATGTTTCAAAACCATCCATTACAGGCATATTGATGTCAAGTAGTATTAAATCTGGAAGTTTGGCATCTGTGTAGGGTGGTTTTTTATGCAAAAAATTAAGAGCTTCCTCACCATTCCGTACTGAGACAAGATGATTAATCACCTCGGCATCATGAAGTGCTTCTTCAATGAACATAATATCATGCTCACTGTCTTCAACAAGTAAGATATCCAGTTTTTTCATAGTGTGTTTTTATATAAAGTTATGTAATTATTTCTTAGGAAGGGTAAAGACAAATACGCTTCCGTGCGGAATATTGGGTTCGATCCATATTTTTCCTCCATAACTGGTGATAATTTTTTTACAGGTTGCCAATCCTATTCCTGTACCGGGATATTCTGATTTAGAATGCAATCGCTTGAAAATTTCGAATACTCTTTTGTAATGCTTGGGGTCAATACCAATTCCGTTGTCAGCGACCCTGATTTCCCACAAATTTTCTTTCTCTTCTGCACTAATTTTTATTTCGGGAGTGGTATTCTCATTTTGGTACTTTAATCCGTTTCCAATAAGGTTTGTGAAAAGTTGACTCATCGAAGTTTCATCACCTGAGATAACAGGAAGATCTTCTACTGTTATAGACATCATACTGTTTCTTATACTATTGCCGTATATGGAGACAATTTTTTTAACCAGTGAGTTTAAATCTATATCAATATACTCTGTAATATCAGCTTTTGAGTAATCAAGAATATCATTGATAAGCGTTTTCATACGCGTGGCACCGTCTATGGTAATATCAATATACTGATTCGCCTTTTCATCCAGTTCCTGAGCGTATTTTTTCTGGAGCAGAGATAAATATCCTGAAATTACCCGCAGCGGTTCCTGGAGATCATGGGCGGCTACGTAGGCAAATTGTTCTAACTCTTCATTTTTCTGTTCCAGTTTTTTCTGAGCAGATTTCAACGGGCTGATGTCAACAGCTACCCAAAGAAAACCGGTTTGTTTGTAACCCTGCCGAATTCCTGTCATCGAGAGCAAAACAGGGAATATTCTTCCGTCTTTATGTTTGAAATAGGACTCGATTTTATCCGATTGTCCTTGGGTGACACGTTCAAGATGTTTTTCGATAAGACAGGCTTCTTCTTTCCCGGAAGATTCCAAACCAGAATCCAGTTCCTTCTCGGAAAGAAAAATACGGGGGGTATGTTTGCCCACCACTTCGTCGGCTTTATACCCCAGCATATTAACAGCACCATCGTTAAATTCTTCTATTGTCCCCTCCACATTAGTACTGATTATTGCAACCTGAGTACTGGCGTCTAAAATAGCTTTGTTCTTTGCGAGAGCCTTAGAAAGGTTGTATTCAGCTTGCTTTAACTCACTGATGTCTATAATTTGTGAGATAAAATAGAGGATATCTCCTTTTGTATTGCTGACTTTGGAAACAGCGAGTATAATATTGACAATATGACCTTCCTTGTGGAAATAGCGTTTTTCCATCTGATAATGATCTCGTTTTCCTGCTACTAATTCCTGTAAAAGGGTTAGGTCAATTTCTAAATCCTCAGGATGCGTAATATCCTGAAAAGTTAGGTTCATTAGCTCTTCTTCTGAATACCCGACAATTTCAGAAACGCGCTTATTGACTTTTAGCCATTGTCCTTGTTCATTAAGAAGTGCCATTCCTATAGCCGCATTCTCAAAATTACCTCTGAACGCTTCTTCACTAATCCGTAACTCTTCTTCAATATTTTTTCGAGTGGTGATGTCCTGATGGGTTCCATACATCATAAGTGGTTTTCCATCTGATGTCCAGCTGAAGACTTTTCCCCGGTCATGTACCCAAACCCAATGACCGCCCTTATGTTTCATACGGACTTCTATCTCATAGAATTTTACTTTATTGTTAAAACAGTTCTGAAGTTGTCGAGTCGACTTTTCCCTGTCTTCCGGATGCACTAGCTTTTGCCAGGTCCGGATACTGATGGGTTCCAGTTCTTCCAGTGTGTAACCTACTATTTCCGCCCAACGTTCATCCATAACTGCTTCCCCCGTCTGGACATTCCATTCCCAGGTACCTGCATGAGTACCTTCGATAATAGATTGATTTCGATTTCTAACATCTACAATCTCCTGAATGGGACGTCCTTCAGGTATGATGTATACAACATTACTGTTCGTGTCAAGAATCGGACGAAGGCTAAACAATATAGTAATAGGTTGTTTGTTTGCTATCCAGACTTTAACTTCCTCGACTACTTCCTTTTTTTCTTTAACTACCCGGTCAATGTTCTTTTTAAGATTTACCTGTAAGTCATCTGAAATTTGCCACCAGTAGCATTCCCAGAAATATTTCCCGACAACCTCTTCTCGTTCAATATCAGCCATCAAGAGAGCAGTATGATTTACGTCGAGGAGAATTCCTTTTGGGTTCAGGAATCCGATGAAAGAGAAGGAGGAATTAAAAATTCCTTTATATTTAAGTTCATTTTGTTTGATCTCAGTAATGTCCTGAAAAGAACCGCGCAAAAAAGCTTTTCCGTTCTCATCAACTACTTTTCTTCCGGTAGATCGTACCCACTTCAAAAAACCTTTGGCGGTAATGAAACGACAGGTTACATCAAAAGGATCTCCTGTTTGTATAGAGTGTGTAATTACATTAGTTATGGTTTCTCTGTCATCGGGATGATAAAACTCAATCCCTTTTACTTTATTATGATCAAAATCCAATGGGACTTCATGAATCCTGTAGACCTCTTCTGTCCATTTAGTTTTGCCTGAATCAATATCAAGTGTCCAGCTACCAATTTTGTTTAATTGTTGGGATTCATTAAGAATACTTATTGTATGGTTTAATCTTTTGATCGTCTCTTCCTTTTTCTTCAGATCGCTATTCAGCTGCATAATTGCCTCGGCTTGTTTTTTCAGTGTTTTCATCAATTCAAGTTGTGATGCATTTAATTCCCGCACATTTTTATCTACGGTACAAAGAATAGCCTGGATTTGCCTATCCGAATTAAATAAAGGGATTCCTGCAAAAAAAGAAACGAGAATACCATTTATGGTTAAGGGGATGGCAGACAAGAGACTTCCGTCCTGTTCAATTTCTAGGGTAATTTCTTCAATGGTAAACAGAGGGTGATTGAGAAAGGATGTATCTGTTGAAATTCCTTTTGCCCCGTTCATTATGAGTACATCTTTTTTTCCGCCAGAGAGGGAAACAATAAAAGACAAAGGTGTGTTACAAATGGAAGAAAGGGATTGAATAACCGTTGATAATTCGGAGGGTTGGAATAAAACCGATTTTTGTGAAAAATCAGCTGAGTTACTATTTTTTATTTTACTCATATTAGAGATCGATCTATAATAAAGGACATAGTTCTGCCATGAAGAAGTCTTCCTAATGAAAACCAATTCCTTTAGTCTTTGTTCAGTGGATTTGTATTTTCTAAAGATAATTAACTGTGGTAAAAATCACAACAAAATTTTTTTTTCACAAATCCGGGTAGAATTAACAGGGTTGATATGTGGTTGTTAATTCGTTTTTTGTATATTTTTCCGGTTGATTAAAATGCGTTAACTTGCTGATTTTCTGAAGTAAAACGTGTTTTTTCTATTGATTTTCAGGAGAGTCCGGGAAGATTTTACCTGGGTTCAAAATGTTATTAGGATCAAAAAGTTGTTTGATACTGCGCATTAGTTGAAGTTCTGTTTTTCCAAATGCAATGTCCATATATTCTTT
This sequence comes from Wandonia sp., assembly GCF_984588085.1. Taxonomy (NCBI): domain Bacteria; kingdom Pseudomonadati; phylum Bacteroidota; class Flavobacteriia; order Flavobacteriales; family Crocinitomicaceae; genus Wandonia; species Wandonia sp. The sequence goes on along the minus strand of NZ_CFIGVI010000012.1, from coordinate 89,307 downwards.
CTGCACCCATCCTATTCCATGTTCTCCGGAAATTGTTCCGCCAAGTTGCACGGTAAGTTCAAAGATTTCGCGAATAGCCATAGGCAATTCTTCTTTCCAGGTTCGTTCGTCAAGGTCTCCTTTAATAATATTTACATGTAAATTACCATCTCCTGCGTGTCCGTAGCAAACCGATTTGAAACCGTATGTATCACCTATTTCTTTGACTCCTTTTAATAAACGAGGTAATTCATATCGGGGTACTACCGTATCTTCTTCCTTGTAAACGGAGTGTGATTTTACTGCTTCTCCGACCTTTCTTCTTAGCTTCCATAGACTATCTTTTTGAGCCTGCGTCTCTGCAAAGAGAATTTCATCACAATCAAAGTTTGTGACCACTTCTGCAATCCTTTCACAATCATTCAGCAATACAGATTCATCCCAACCATCCACTTCAATTAAGAGATGTGCCTGATGTTCCGGCTGTATAGAAATAGACAGATCATCGACAAATTTAAGCGTCCAGTCGATAGCATCCCGCTCCATGAATTCCATCGCTGAGGGGATTACTCCTGCTTTAAAAATTTCAGGTACGGCAGCACAGGCTTTTTCAGCACTGAAAAACGGAACCAGCATCAATAAATCCTTTGTTGGTTTGGGGAGTAATCGAAGTACAATTTTCGTCACAATACCTAACGTGCCTTCGCTTCCGACGATTAACTGAGTGAGATTATATCCGGTAGCATTTTTCAGAACGTTAGCCCCTGTCCAGATGACTTCCCCCGAGGGTAAGACAACTTCTAGATTAAGCACATAATCGGCAGTTACACCATATTTTACGGCTTTAGGACCTCCACTGTTTTCGGAGATGTTTCCGCCAATAAAACAGGAACCTTTACTCGCCGGGTCTGGAGGGTAAAACAAACCTTTTTCAGCTACGGTATTTTGCAATACTTCAGTAATAACCCCCGGTTCAGTTGTGACCTGAAGATTATTCTCATCAATAGATATAATCTTTGAAAAACGTTCCATCGATAGTAAAACACCGCCTTTTACAGGAAGTGCACCTCCGCTGAGTCCCGTTCTGGCTCCACTGGGGGTTACCGGAATCAGATGGGTATTGCAGTAGCGAAGTATTTCCGATACTTCCTCTGTTGATTCGGGAATGAGCACAACAGAAGGCAGGAAAACAAGATTTTCTGTTTCGTCATGTCCGTAATTTTCAAGTGTATCGATGTCCGTTTTGCAACGGTCATTTAATTTGTCTTTGAAAAAAATAATGTCTTCCTGTTTCATGATTACAGATCGATTTTCCAGTTGAAAATGATTCCCAAAATACTTATAATTCCAATGATTACGATAAGAATAAGTGAGAATCGTTTGAAGTTTTCTTGCGAGATATGAACAAGTATTCGTTTTCCGATGTACGTTCCACCTAACCCGATGAGAATAAGAAAAGGGATATAGATCAGATGACTTTTATTTACATATCCACTTGATACGTAAACAATAGATCGGGTAAAGTCAATGGCCAGATCTATCGCTGCTGATGTGGCAATAAATACACTTTTCTCAAGGTTAAACGCAGCCATCGTTAATCCCCTGATGGCTCCTCCTGTACCTAAAAGTCCTGCTGAGAATCCTGAAATAGCCCCTCCGGCAATACTAGGGTACTTTTTGGGAGGAATAACCAGTTTCGGACGGAGTAAAAATAGGGCTCCGAAAACTACCAGAAACAGTCCCAGAGCGATCGTTAAAAAAGTGGCATTAAAGAAATTACTGAGCAACCCGCCAATGATCACAAAAATTACTGAGGGGATTCCAATGTCTAGCAAAAGGCGTTTGTTGAGACCTTTTCTGAACAAAGCAATTTTACTAAGATTACTGGAGAGGTGAAACAGTGCGGTAAGACCTAAAACATTGTGAAAATCAAAAAAGAATCCGGCAAAGGGGACAAAAAAAACAGAAGAACCAAAACCTCCTATAGTTCCTAATATTTCCGCTATTAGGGCAAGTATCAGAAAAAGTGCCGATATCCAGGTAAACATGTTGCAATACTAATGAAAAAAGGAAAGCCGTTTTCGGGTAGAAACAAATTATCCTGATCTTTTGGTGTTTATATGATTCTTTTTCGGAAAGATCTTTCTTTAGTGTGATTTCTGCTTTTTTTCCTGCCGGAATAATTGTATATTGTATAGAGGAGTAATATATTCGGAAAAAGAAAAAAACGATGGCACAACTGGATTTTACCGCACTTAAAAAACAACAATCTGATTTTTTCTATTCAGGAACAACACAGGAGGTTGACTTTCGGAAAAATGCCTTGAAAAAATTGCAGGGTGCAGTTAAAACGTACGAGTCCCGTATCATCGAAGGGTTAAGAAAGGATCTTGGGAAGTCAGGCTTTGAATCGTATGCTGCTGAAATTGGATTGGTGTATGAAGAGTTGCGGTTTCATATCAGGAATGTGGAGAAATGGAGTAGGGGAGAAAGAGTTTCTACGAATCAGGTCGTTAATTTTTGGTCATCGAGTAGGATTGTTCCCGAACCATTTGGAAACACTTTAATTATTGCTCCGTGGAATTACCCGTTTCAGTTGGTAATGATGCCGCTTATTGGTGCGATTTCAGCAGGAAATACAGCTGTTATCAAACCATCCGAGTTTACTCCTACTACAGCAGCAGTGTTGGAAGAAATGATCGCATCCGTATTTGATGAAAAGTACATTGTAGTTGTCAACGGTGATGCTGACACTTCAGCTGCATTACTAAAGTTGAAGTGGGATAAGATATTCTTTACCGGAAGTCCCAGAGTAGGACAAATTGTAGCCGAAGCGGCTGCGAGTATGCTTACTCCTGTTACATTGGAATTAGGAGGGAAAAGTCCTTCGGTAGTTACAGAAACAGCTAAAATAGATGTAGCGGCTAAACGTATTATTTGGGGGAAAATGCTGAATGCAGGACAAACCTGTATTGCTCCTGATTATGTACTGGTTCATGAAAAAGTCAAAGATCAATTCGTTGACCGTTTGATTTACTGGATTGAACATTTCTATGGGGAAAAAGCTGAGAATAGTCCTGATTTCCCTCGAATTGTAAATGAAAGGCATACACAACGGATTAAAAAATATATTGAAAATTCAGACGTCTTGTATGGTGGTAAAGTCATCGAAGAGGAACGGTTTATTGCTCCTGCACTGCTTGAAGTGAAGGATATGGATACTCCGGTAATGCAGGACGAAATTTTTGGTCCGGTATTGCCGATTGTAACCTATAAGAATTTGGAAGAAGTACTGGCTTTCATAAACTCCCGGCCAAAACCTCTGGCTTTGTATCTGTTTTCAGAAGATAGCAAAGAGCACAGACAGATTCTTAAGCATACATCCTCCGGGTCGATGGGGATTAATGAAACGGTGATGCAGGTAGCTAATAACCGGTTGCCTTTTGGAGGAGTGGGGAATTCCGGTACGGGAAATTACCACGGGAAATTTAGTTTTGACTGTTTTTCGCATCAAAGAAGTGTACTGAAGAAAATAACCTGGTTGGATATTCCGCTTCGTTACCCGCCTTATGGTAATAAGTTGAAACTGGTTCGTAAATTTTTAAAATAGAAAATGGAAAGGTTTCCTGAAATACGGACAGAGCGATTGTGGCTTCGGAGAATAGTGGAAGAAGATATTGTCTTCGTTCATAAAGGACTTTCTCACCCCGAAGTGATCCGTTTTTATGGAGTAAGTTATACCACGCTTGAAGCGACTACCGAACAGATGGAGTTTTACCGGAAAACGCTTGAGGAGAGATCAGGTATTTTCTGGGCGGTCTGTGACAGGAACACCGGAGAGTTTATGGGAGTCGGTGGATTTTATGCATACTCTGAAGATCATAGAAAAGCTGAAGTGGGGTATTGGCTTTTGCCGGAATACTGGAGTAAAGGGTTTATGACGGAAGGCATGGGGGCACTGGTTGAGTATGGTTTTACCAGAATGCATTTGCACCGGATTGAAGGATTTGTAGAAACACCGAATATTGCATGCCGAAGAGCTATGGATAAGCTGAATTTCAGGCATGAAGGAAAACTCAGGGATTATGAACGGAAAAATGGAGAGTTTATTAGTCTGGAAGTCTATTCACTACTGGAAAGCGATTTGGATCTAGTGAAAAAGTATATCAGATTTTAACACCCAGTTGCATACAGCGGGAACTTCCTCCCCCTACATTTTCTATTGTACTTATATCGACCATAATAATTCCGACACGTTGTTTGATTTGATCCAGTTGTTCTTTTGTAAATCCCTTGTAAGCAGAGGAAGACATGATCAAAAAAGGTTCTCCATTCTGATTGTCAACTTCAAGTACATTACAACAAAACTGGTTCATCTGACGAAAATCAACTTCAATAACCACTCTTCCGGAAGCTTTTAATCGCTCGGTTACCATAATCCGTTCAACCGGGTCTGTAATGGATTCGCTGCAAATAATCACACTATTTTCTCCGATCGATAACATAACATTTGTATGGTAGATAGGATGACCATTTAGGTCAAAAGCTTCAAAACTAATAGGTGTCTTATGCAATTCTTTAGCGAGTAGCGAAAAGAGTCGGGCATCTGTGCGGCTGGAAATACAGGCATAGGCATCTTCATTAACCGGGTCAAAGATAACAGAGCCTGTTCCTTCCAGATACTGTCCTTCCGTTTCGTAATTTGTCAGATCAGTGAGTTGCTGATTTCCGCTCAAGGTTTGAATATGTTCAATGATGTCTGTTCTTCGCTCAAAGCGACGGTTTTTCGCTTCCATAGGGTAAAGGACAATACCATAATGCGGATGAAAACTAATCCAGTTATTAGGGAAAATACAATCCGGTTTAGAAGGTGTCTCTGAATCCTGAAACACTTTGACAGATAACCGATTATCCTGTAATAAATCAACCATATTATCAAACTCCCGGATTGCTTTTTCGTGTAAATCCGTTTCATCTACCTGCTTTTGAAAGCGGTTTGATTGTGCGGTTTCGAAATTATATCCGAAATTAGCGGGACGAACTAAGACAATATGATTGTAATTTTTCACGGATGACGATTTTTAGTAAAGATACAATTTTTGTACTCCTGCTGGGAGTTTTTGCCGGATGTGCTTCCTCTTCTGAGGATGCTGCTACAACGAAAGAAATTTCCAAGGGAGCTGAAAATAAAACATTGGAGATCAAACCGGAAGAATTCCCTGAATACGAACCTGTTCAACCGGATACACTTGGGGTACGCTTACGTTCATTTGGCTTGACATCCGTTACGGAAATAGATTCTACTTTTTTTATTGATCTTAAATATGCTTCAACAGATAATTTCCTGGGAGAAAATATTTATGGAAATCTTAAGGAAGTGTTTTTGCAGGATACGGTCGCAAAGATGTTAAGTAAAGCACACGCTTTCCTGAAAGAAGAGCATCCTGATCTTCGTATGTTGATTTATGACGGTGTCCGACCTTTGTGGGTACAACAAAAAATGTGGAATTTATTGGATTCTATTCCCGTTTCGGAACGGGTAAAGTTTGTTTCAAATCCCGCAAACGGATCTTTACATAATTTTGCCTGTGCAGTAGACCTTACCCTGTGTGATAAGCAAGGTAATCCTCTTGATATGGGGGCGGGATACGACGATATGCGTAAGATAGCCTACCCTGAACTGGAAAGTCATTTTCTGGAATCGGGAGAATTAACAAAAGAACAGTATCAGAACAGATTGACTCTTAGAAAAAGTATGCGAAAAGCAGGGTTCTCGCAGTTGCCGACAGAATGGTGGCATTACAATGCCATGAATCGAAATACAGCAAGAGGGAAGTTTGAAATTGTACCTTAAATGAACAAAACCGCCATGCAAAAAGGAAAATGGATACTCGTATTCGTGTTATTCAGCTTTTATCAGATTACATATAGTCAAACTCAGGACTCGGTAAGAATAGAGCAATTATTCACTGATCTCTTAAGGGGGCAGGCAGACAGCAGTGAGGTATACAAGGAAGTGACTGAAATATCTGGGCGACTGAGTGAAGGGCAAAAGATAAACTGGATTCATTACAATGAAGCAAAATACCTTTTGTTTTCGGGGAATCCTGAAAAAGCTGAGCAAATAGCTTTTTCAGCTTTACAGTCTATTAAAGGGAAAAAAAATACACTTTCTTCTCTGAAATTTTATGCGCTACTTGCGTCATCGCTGAGTCTTCAACAGCAATATGAAGAAGCGATCCGATATTTTAAGAAAGCTCTTGAGATTGCCGAAGAGAATAGCATGGATTTGCAGGCTGCTTATATCCATAACAATATAGCTAATGTTTTTTTCAGTTTGCTGGACTACGCAGCGGCACATAATCACGCAGCGGAATCAGTCGAAATTCTCAGAAATTATCCCGATGACCCTAACTATCCTTCTATTCTGGCTGTTCTGAGTGTTTCAGAAGCAAAACTGGATCAGTTTGAAATGGCTGAAAAACACGCCCTGGAAGCCCGGGAAATGGCAGGGAAGTCGTCGAATTTTATGGCTTTGATTATCGCGGTTCATGCCCTGGGAGAAGTTGAGTTCAGTAAAAATGATTTTCAGGAAGCCCAACGCTATTATGAAGAATCTCTGGCTCTAGCTGAGCGATTTAATCAGCAACAGTTCGTTTTGTTAAATGCTATCGGGATTTTAACAGTTTCACTAGAGCAGAAAAGTTTTGAAACAGCGGTCAATTTCGGAGAAAAAGCTTTGGAACTGGCAGCTATTACCGAGAATAGATCCACATTGTATTCGATAAAGCGAAAGCTAGCCCATGCTTATTCCGGGGTAGAAAAATATGAGGATGCTTTTCGCTTGATGAATGAAGCACACGAAATCTATAAGGAGACGAATAAATCAGAGACTCAGAAAGCAATTAATGATCTACTCATTCAGTATGATACGGAGAAGAAAGAGAAAGAAATCACGCGTACCCGTCTTGAATTGCTCGCAAAAGAAGTAGAATCTGCCCGGTTGTGGAACATTATTACAGTGACGGGTATACTTTTTTTGGTATTAATGATTGTATTTATGATCTACCGCTCCGTTATGAAGGAGCGTATCATGCGAATTGAGTCGAAGAAGGAAAAAGATATGTTTGATGCGCTTATTCGTGGGGAAGAAAGAGAGAGAAGACGCCTGGGACATGAATTACACGATGGATTAGCATCTCAGCTAGTGGGGATTAAATATCGTTTGGAATCCGATAATTCGGTTTCTTCAGATACCAAACAGGAGCTGTTGGATCAGGTTTCCAGTGCACATGAAGAAACCCGACGAATAGCTCATAATCTGGCTCCATCAGGAATGAAAGAATTGGGGTTGATTGAATCGTTGCGACGTTTTGCAATAGATAACTCAACACCCCACCTGTCTATTGAGTTTGATCATATTGGTTCCGGTACTATTATGCTAAGTGCAGAAAAGACATTGATGCTTTTTCGAATCATACAAGAGCTTGTGCAGAATGCAGTCAAACATGCTAAATCGGATGAATTATTTATTCAAACTTCGCTTATAGATCAGCTTCTGGATATAAGAGTAGAGAATAATGGTGTCGGATTTGATGTTAAAAAGGTAAAAAAAGGAAATGGTTTAACTTCTATCGAAGAACGTGTGCATTTGTTGAACGGAACATTTTCTATCGATTCAGGTGAAGAAACAAACGGGGCAATTGCACATATTTCCATATATTTGAATAACTGACCAGTAGTGTATGAAAATATTAGTAGCAGACGATCATGAAATTATTGCATCGGGGATTAGGAGCTTTTTAACAGATAAGTTGGGAGCGTTAGAGGTGAAAAGTGCAGTAAATCTGGCACAGCTCAAGCAAATTCTGGCGAAAGAAAAATTTGATATCCTTTTGCAGGATATCCGGTTCGGAAACGATGACGGCAGAACTTTTTTGAGTGAAATTCGCAAAATGCATCCCGATCTCTTGATTGTTGCATTGTCCTCACATACGGATGAATTTACAGTGAAATCCGCATTGGCAGCGGGGTGTTCCGGTTATGTATCGAAGTCCTCACCACTGGAGGAAATTCTGGAGGCTATTCAATCAATAACAAAAGGAAAGCAGTTCGTTAGTAAGGATATACGCGATGCTATGCTGACAAACCTGATGAATGGAGAATCCGATAAAATAAAACTTACAAAAAGAGAGTTGGAAGTACTGAAGGCGATTCAGGATGAACTTTCTACACGAGAGATAGCCGAGAAACTATTCTTATCTGAAAAAACAATAGAAGGATACCGATCGAACTTATTTCTAAAGTTTCAGGTGAAAAATGTTGCCGGATTGGTAAAACAGGCAATTCTTCAGGGATATATTTAAAACTCTCTTTTCAGGGTTTACCCTGTTGTATACTGTCTGATAACTTGCTAAGTTTGTAAACAGGGAAGAGTAGGACGGTGTGTAATCTCTAAGCTACAAAACTAAATGATGAAAAAATACTTATCGTTACTATTGCTTATATTATTGATTACTTCCTGTGACATACGCGTACACGTTGACAAAATTGTTCAGAATGATTCTTCATATGATATTCGTCTGGAACTGAAGGGAGGGAAGAATCTGGTTATTCCAAAAAAGAAACAAACAGTTGTTGAGGTGGATCAAAGATTTGCGGAAGAACTAAAAGAGGATTATACTTCCTGTCATTATACGTCTATCGAATCGGTAGTTATTTTGTCGGAAAACGGAGGTTTGTCTCTGGATAAGGATTTGCTTAACAAATTTAATTGGAGATACTTTAAGGTTGAAAAGCGAAAAGGAGAGTGTGTGTTTACCATATCTGATTCGGATATTTCTTATTAGTTCTACTCATAATTTTTTAATAGACCGGGTACTGGTTTTTGATTAATTTCTGTTCCGAAAAAGTTTGATCTTTAACTGATTTCTCGGTTTAAAAGAAGAAAGGTGTCTAATTTGATTAGATACCTTTTTTTGTAAATATAAGGGTAAACCCTGATAGTAAATTCAGGACTTTCCCTGCTTTTTTTAGCGGAGAATCTGCTGAACTTTGTCTCAAAGAAAAAAGAGATGAGAAAAGTAGGGTTCAAAAAAATGGTGATGATAGCTACAGTACTATTGTCTGTAGTGAATGTAGGGAGTGTAAATGCTCAGGCATTTGGAGGGAAAGGAAGTAAACAATTTCTTATTGGTTTGGGAATGTCTGAATTACGGTCGATATATCCTGAAGATGGTAGCGGATTAAAAGGATGGATTTCACCTCTTTCTGGACAATTAAGTTTTCAGGGAGAGTTTGGAGTGGGGAAGTATGTCGGAATAGGATTTTCAATAGGGGCTAATTTTTCGGCGAACATGAATGATAATTTAGGAGTGGGGTATGCCTGGCCATACGGAGTTGGCGGAAATTCAAACTTTTGGAGTATCGGAATTCCTGTTGCTATTATTTCAAATTTTCACTTCTTACAGTTAATTAATGATAAGGCAGGGAAAACATTTGCCGAAAAACTGGATGTCTATGTCGGATTGTCTCTTGGATCAGGACCTTCATTTGTAATTCCGAAATCGGGATACAAACATCTGGGGGGCGATGTGGGGGTAATGATTTATGGTGGACCACATGCAGGGATTCGCTTCTATCCGAAAGATAAGTTCGGAATTTTCCTTGAGCTGGGATATGGTAAGACCTATTTGAATGGAGGAATCTGTTTCAAAATGTAATCGAA
>NZ_CFIGVI010000012.1:0-79501 GCF_984588085.1 Wandonia sp. | reverse complement strand
TAATCGAAATCCGGAATGAATTCCAGAAACATTTAAACAAAACGGAAAATGAAAAAGATCATTCTATTGACCCTCTCAGTATTGCTTATTGCAATCTGTAGTTCATGTGATCCGGTTATTAAAGTCAAAAAAAGGGTTAATAATCTATCTTCTTATGATATCCGGTTTGTCATGAGTGATAGTACTATAGTGATAGTCCCCAGTCATTCAACGATAGAACTCGGAGAGGAACAAGACTATGCAAACAGATTGTCGGAAAATTATCAATGTGATAATGCTTTATCTATCGGATGGTTTGATTATCCATTGGCTATTCAGGGAGGAGATACTACTGTAATAACAAATCCACTTACGAACTGGTCGTTCTCGAAGTTTGAAAAGCGAAAAGGGGAGTGTGTATTAATTATATCCGATTCAGATATAGAATAGTAAATCCGGTAAAATGAAATGCTCTGTTTTGTATTCGTCCATTATACTCAGCCTCTTGTTAACAACGGGGTTGTTGATACAATCTTGTTCAGAAGGAAAAGAATCAGAAGAGCTGACCGAAAAAGAAAAATTAAGTTCTGATACAGGAAATGACTGGGAGAAGAGTCCTTGTGAGTTATTCGGAACTTCTGATCTTAGTAAAGTTTTTGGACTTAATGGAGCAGTTGTGGATCTGCAGCCAGACGAGTATGCAGGAGGAAAGATCAAAGTGTGTCGGTACGAAATAAGAGAAAAGGATCAACAATTTTCAGCTTTGATCATCCGGGTGGAAAGAAATGAGAATACTTCAGGTGACCGGTTAAAGCAGCGGATGAAAGAATTGAAAGAATACGGAGCTCCATTGGCAGGAACCAAAGAAACTCAAATTTATGCTTCTGTTGAAAATCTGGGAACTGAAGCTGCTTTTAGTGAGAATATTCCCTATGATAAAAATTTGGTAATCCGGGTGGAAGAGCGGTTTCTTATCAATATCGAATACAATAAATTCCTTAATGGAGGAGAAGAAATAGGTGCGTTTCAGGGATGTCTTTCCCGAGTAGGAAAGTATCTACTTGAATACTATAAATAAATCAGCAGTAATAAATAATCACGTATATGAAAATTAACTTTAAAACTTCGGCAACGCTTTTTTTAGCAGGCCTGTTAGTCTTTTCGTCATGTAAACAGAAAGAAGAGGAAGAAACAGCCGGTGCAATTGAACTTTCGGGTGACCAGAACACGCCCAGAACATTGGAAAACCGTTTTGAAAGCCTGACTACTCCGGATTATATTGTACGCGGGACTTTCAGCGTCAATGCTGCAGTAACGATAGAACCGGGAACTGTTATAGTTATGGCACCGGGATCACAAATTGTAGTAGACGGTTCAGGATCTCTTAAATCTGTTGGAACTGCTGCTCTGCCAATTCGTTTTACGGGGGAGTCAAAGTCAGCAGGAAGTTGGAACAAAATACTTTTTATGAGCAACAATGCAAACAACCAGATGGTCTATACGATTGTTGAACACGGTGGTGGTGATGGGAGTTACGATGCTTCCGTTTATTGTTATCAAAACGGAAGACTTGCAATGAGTAATAGTACGATTCGAAACGGAAACAATTATGGAATATTGGTTTACACACCTGAATTTACACTGTCGGACTTTTCGGACAATACAATTCACGATATCCAGTTGGCACCTGCTTTGATTCAGCCTTCTCATATTGATCTGTTTGACGGAACTTTCTCTGCTTATGACAACGGGTACAACCGTATCGAAGTAGACTATGGCGAAATAGGGGTGACTAAAACCATTCATTCTACAATGGTGCCTTATTTTATTCGTTCGGGAAATATAGAGGTAGTGGCTCCGGTGGAATTAGAGCCCGGTGTGAATATGACTATGGGACCTGGTTCTGGATTTTCTGTGTCCGGGAGTGGTTCGTTTAAAGCTATTGGAACTGTGTCTAATCCTATCACAATTACAGGAGAACAATCGGTGAATGGGTATTGGAACAGTATTCGTTTTATTGGATCCAATAATCTGAATAATGAATTCCAGTACTGTACCATTTCATACGGAGGTGGAAATACTTCCTGGGATGCAATGTTGTATTTGTATGACAATTCACGTATGCGAATCGGTAATTCTTTGATTTCAGATAGCCAAACGTATGGAATTATGAATTATGGAGGAAGTAATACGCTGGTAGATGACGGAAATAATGTGTTTTCTAATAATCAATCGGGAGATATAGGAAACTAAACTGCCGCCTGAGGTACAGGTGTAAAACAACCCTAGTATCACACACCTGGCTTTCTATTCTGTTCTTTCAGCTTGAGGATTAGCTGAAATCAAAAAACTCTATGTTCTCGAATTTCTGCAGAATAGAGAAATCCTTAGGTGAAAAAAACAGGGCTATCATTTGATAGCCCTGTTTTATAGTGAGATAAAACAGTATCTTATTTACTTCCGAAAGAACTTACAATCTGATCTGCCAGTTCAAGTCCAATTCGGTCCTGTGCTTCTACAGTCGCTGCACCGATATGAGGTGTACAGGCTATTTTTTCATGTTGAAGAAGCTCAGCCCATGGAGTAGGCTCGTTTTCATACACATCAAGAGCCACCTGAGCAATTTTCCCATCATTTAAAGCGGATAAAAGAGCTGCTTCGTCAATTACACCACCACGTGCTGCATTTACGATGCGAACACCTTCTTTCATCAAATCGAACTCTGCTTTCCCGAATACAGCACTTCCATCAGTTTGTTTAGGAACATGAATAGAAATGAAATCAGCTTCAGGAAGCAATTCTTTCAACTCTGTTGAAGGTGTGATTGTTACTTGTACTCCCTCTGTACCTGCGATAGGAACTGTAATCTGGACATCTTTCGTCTGATGATCGGTAGCTATTACTTTCATACCAACTCCCAGGGCATATCCGGCAAGTGCCTGACCGATTCTTCCGAATCCGACAACAAGTAGTGTTTTTCCTCGTAATTCAACACCTTTCGAATATTTTTTCTTTAAAACTGAAAATTGCCCGTTTTTACATTCAGGCATATTACGGAAAGAGTCATGTAGAGAACGTGAGATCGCAAATAACTGCCCCATAACCAACTCAGCTACAGATTGAGAAGATGCGCCGGGTGTATTGATTACCTGAACCCCTTTTTCACGGGCATAAGCAACATCTATGTTATCCATTCCTACACCACCACGCCCGATCAGTTTTAGATTGGGACAGGCATCAATTAATTCTTTTCGAGCTGTCGTAGCACTTCGTACAAGAAGTATTTCGATATGCTCGTTGTTTATGTAATCAATTAAATTCTCTTGTTCTACTTTATCTGTAATTACGGTATATCCCGATGCTTCAAGGCTTTTCTTACCTTCAGGAGATATTCCGTCATTAGCTAAAATTTTCATGGTATACTGTTGGTTTTTAATTATAGTTTTTTCATTATGTCGACTAACACCTGAACACTTTCAAGTGGCAGAGCATTGTACATGGATGCGCGATATCCTCCAAGCGTTCTGTATCCTTTCAGACCGACAATTTCTGCATCATTCCATAGTTGATCAAAACGCTCCTTATCAGCAGCTTCATCAGTAAGGAAGAAAACAACATTCATATTGGATCGGTCTTCTTTGTTTACAGATGTTTTAAATTTCGGGTTACTGTCAATTTCATTGTACAATAATTCCGCTTTCTTGTTATTCAGTTCTTCCTGTGCTTTAACACCTCCGTTATTGATCAGGTGACGGAGATTCAACATGGAAACATACACCGAGAAAACAGGAGGAGTATTAAACATAGAATCTTTTTTCTGGTGTACAGACAAATCCAGGTAAGTCGGCAGAACTCCAAACGATGATTTTCCGAGAACTTCATCTTTCACAATGTATAGTGTAGCTCCTGCAGGTCCCAGGTTTTTTTGAGCACCGGCATAAATAAGATCAAAATCAGCTACATTGAATTCACGGGAGAATATATCGGATGACATATCACACACCAAAGGTTTCCCTGTTTTAGGGAAGGATTTGAATTGTGTTCCAAAGATGGTGTTGTTTGACGTAATGTGAACATAGTCAACATCTTCCGGGACTACAAAATCTTTAGGAATATAGGTGAAACCATCATCTTTAGATGAAGCAATAACCTCTACTTCGAGCCCGGCCATTTCAGCCTGTTCAATAGCCTTACTTGCCCACTGACCGGTATTAATGTATGCAGCTTTTTTATTTTCACGCGCCATATTCATTGCTGTGATAAGGAAACCAAGACTGGCTCCTCCCTGAAGGAAAATAACAGAATAACCATCAGGTACATTAAGCGCTTTCTTTACCAGGTTTTGGGCTTCTTCCATCACCGCTACGAAATCCTTACTACGGTGAGAAACTTCCAAAATGGAAAGACCATTAAAATCAAGAACCGCTTGTGAAGCTTCCTGAAATACTTCTTGTGGTAAAATACATGGACCAGCTCCGAAGTTGTGTTTTTTAGACATAGCTAAATAATTTAAGGTTATTGAATTCACTATAAAAAAAGCGCCATCGGAGGCGCTTTCAGTTATTATTTATCTGTTTCAACTGTTGCCAGTTGCTCCGACTGATACTCGCCTCTGTCCAGCTTTTCCTGACACTTTATAAATGTTTCTATCGTATACGTAACATCTTCCAATGTGTGAACCGCTGTTGGGATCAGACGTAACATAATTACATCTTTAGGAACAACAGGATAGGTAACAATTGAACAGAAGATATTGTAATTCTCACGTAAATCAAATGTAAGATTTGTTGCTACCGCAAGGTTTCCTTCTCCTTTCAGGAATACAGGAGTAACCGGAGAATTTGTATGACCGATGTCAAAACCAGCTTCTTTCAATCCCGATTGCAAAGCAGTTGCTACTTTCCAAAGATTTTCACGCAATTCAGGTTTTGTTCTCAACAATTCAAGACGCTTCAACGCTCCGATTACAAGCGGCATTGGAAGTGACTTGGCAAACATTTGAGATCGCATATTGTAACGCATATATTCAATAACACTCTCGTTGGCACAAATAAATGCTCCAATAGAAGCCATCGACTTCGCAAATGTTCCGAATAATATATCAATTTCCTCGTGAACTCCCTGTGCTTCTCCGGCACCACGTCCAGTTTCACCACAAGTTCCGAAACCGTGTGCATCATCAACGAACAAACGGAATTGGTACTTGCCTGATTTTCGGAAATCAACAAGTTCTTTCAGTTTTCCCTGATCTCCAGCCATTCCGAAAACCCCTTCAGTTATAACAAGGATACCTCCACCTGTAGACTCTACAATTTTTGAGGCACGTGCCATTTGCTTATCAAAGCTTTCCATATCATTGTGTTGGAAAACAAAACGTTTTCCGGAATGCAAACGCATACCGTCTATGATACAGGCATGAGATTCACTATCGTAAACGATCACGTCGTGACGATCAACCAGACAGTCAATAGCAGAAACCATCCCCTGATAACCGAAGTTAAGCAGGATACAGTCCTCCGTATTCATAAAGTCAGCGATTTCATTTTCAAGTTGCTCATGATAAACAGTCTGACCTGTCATCATTCGTGCCCCCATTGGATAAGCCATTCCCCAGTCCTTAGCTGCTTTAGCATCAGCTTCCCGAACTTCCGGGTGATTTGCTAAACCAAGGTAGTTGTTTACTGACCATGTCAAAACTTCTTTACCTCGAAAGATCATTTTATTACCGATCTCTCCTTCTAGTTTGGGAAAAGTGAAGTAACCATGAACGCCTTTCGCGTATTGTCCGATAGGACCGCGATTCTTCATTAACTTATCAAAGATATCTAAAGCCATACGTCTTTTTTTCTTTCTTAATCGAAAATTACGCTGCGAAATTACTGGAAATGTTGACCAGTAACAACTTTTTCACAGAAATTTATTCACAGGAGCCGGTTAGTGATGGCTAAAAAATCTAAAAAAATCACAATTTATGCACCTGATCTTTCGTTTGGAAGGAAATACATTACTTTTGCAGTCAAACAATTTAATATGAGGTCTGTTTTTATTTTTCTTTTGCTGATAGGTGTCGTTAGTATTTCATCCTGTTCGAACTACAATAAGATAGCGAAAGGAGATGATTACGAGCAAAAGAAGATCTATGCCGACAAGTTTTATACCAACGAGCAGTGGGATCGTTCTGCTACTTTGTATGAGCAAATTTATCAAAGGTATTCGAAAGGACCGGTAGGGGAGGAATCCTATTTTCGTCTGGCAAAAAGCCACTACATGATGGAGGATTATTACCTGGCTGGATATTATTTTAAAAGTTATTCGGAGCGTTTCTTTTTAAGTCCTTTTTCCGAAGAAGCAACTTTTTTAGGGGCAATGTGTGCTGTGAAGAACTCTCCAAATTACACACTTGATCAGACAGAAACCCGGTCAGCACTTTTAGAACTACAGAACTTTATTGACATATATCCGCAAAGTAATTTAGTAGATAGTTGTAATTCCATCATGGATCGTTTGCGCTTAAAACTGGAGCAGAAAGCTTATGAGTCAGCAAAGCTTTATGATAAGATGGAAAACTACAGAGCTTCAGTTACGGCCTTTGATTCATTTGTGGAAGAATATCCAACCAGTGATAAACGTGAAGAAGCTCTTTTTTTGGCCACAAAATCTCAATTTTTGCTGGCTCAAAATAGTGTTGAGAGTAAAAAATACGATAGATTTGAGGATACAATAAAAAGAAGTCGTAAATTTGCGTCTCTTTTCCCGAATTCGAAATACTTGAAAGACATTGAGAGTTTTCGTGAAAAATCGGAGAAGGAACTCGAAACAATACGTAAAACAAAAATTCAACCATAAGGATGAACTTTAAAAATTCAACTGCGGAGCGTACAACTATCACACGGGATGTGGTAGATTTACAAGAGAAAACAGGAAATGTTTATGAATCGATTGTTGCTCTTGCAAAGCGTTCTAACCAAATCAATGTGGAACTGAAAGAAGAGTTAACACAAAAGTTGCTTGATTTCGCTTCACATACAGATAACCTTGAAGAGATTTTTGAGAACCGCGAGCAAATCGAGATCTCTAAATTCTACGAACGTCTTCCAAAGCCTGTAGCTATGGCTATTCAGGAGCTTCTTGAAGATAAGACGTATATCAGAAAAGCATAATTCTCATGCTGGCGGGGAAGCGTATCTTGGTCGGTGTAACCGGAGGGATTGCGGCTTACAAAACCCCAATGCTGGTAAGAGCTTTAATAAAACTTGGGGCTGAAGTCAAATGTATAATGACTTCAGCCTCTTCTGCTTTTGTTACCCCTCTGACTCTTGCTACGGTTTCTAAAAATGAAGTGTACACGGAACTTTTTGATCCGGTTACTGGGAAATGGGCAAACCATGTTGAATTGGGATTGTGGGCGGATGCCTTTGTGATTGCTCCACTTACGGCATCGACATTGGCAAAAATGGCAGTTGGACATTCGGATAACTTGTTACTCACAACTTATTTGTCTGCAAGATGCCCTGTTTTTGTTGCTCCCGCAATGGATTTGGATATGTACCAGCATCCTTCCACTTCGGAAAATCTCAATAAATTAACTAGTCAGGGAGTGCAGGTGATACCCGCTGAGTCGGGAGAGTTGGCAAGCGGGTTGTCAGGGCAAGGAAGAATGGCGGAACCGGATGCAATCGCAGAATTCATTCAGTCCTTTTTTGTTTCTGAACGAAATAACGATTTGGCAGGGGTTAAAGCACTGGTGACAGCCGGTCCGACCTATGAACCTATTGATCCGGTTCGGTTTATAGGTAATCACTCTACAGGTAAGATGGGAATTGCTTTGGCTGACGCACTGGCTGACAGGGGAGCGGAAGTGATGCTTTGTTTGGGACCTTCAGGATTCTTGCCACGAAATAAAACAATTGAACTTAGGCGATTTACAACAGCCGTAGAATTATTGTCATTGGTGCGGGAACATTGGGGATTCATGAATCTGGGAGTGTTTTCAGCAGCAGTAGCCGATTATCGTCCGTCTCATGTAGCGGATCAGAAAATCAAGAAGTCGGAAGACAGTATGGAGCTTCGGTTAGTGAAGAATCCGGATGTATTGTTTTGGGCAGGTCAGAATAAATCAGATCAACAAACACTGGTTGGATTTGCTCTGGAAACAACGAATGAACTTGAACACGCCAAAGGTAAGTTGACGAAGAAGAACCTGGATCTGATTGTATTGAATTCCCTGAGAACGGAAGGAGCCGGATTCGGACACGATACAAATCAGGTTACTTTATTGGATAAAAACAATAATTGTGTAAATTTAGAGTTGCTATCAAAGATAGAAACAGCTCAAAAAATTGTTGATTATGCTAGAGAAATTCATCAGAGTAAGTAAGTTGTGGGTAATAGCAGCGGTAATGACCGTTACCAGTTCAAAAGCTCAGGAGTTGCTTTGTGAGGTGAATCTAGTTACGGATCCAAAGTTACAGATCACTACTGTTGATAAAGACATTATTGACAACATAACGAATGTTGTGAAAGAGTTCATGAATAATACCAGATGGACGAAAGATGAATTTGAGATAGAAGAGCGAATTAATTGTATTATTCAGTTGAGTATTGAAAATATACCTTCAACAGGGCAGTATAGTGGTTCGATACAAATTAATGCCACGCGACCGGTTTACAACTCTAATTATACCACAACTATTTTTAGTTTTAAAGACAATAATCTTGATTTCAGATTTGACAGAAATCAGATTCTACAATACTCGCCGAATCAATTCCGGGATAACCTGACGTCTATACTGGCCTTTTATGCCTACATGATTTTGGGGTATGATTACGATTCGTTCTCGTTGGAAGGAGGAACAAAGTATTTTGAAATGGCACAACAGATAGTAACCTTGTCTCAGGGGGGAGAAGGTGACGGATGGAGATCGAATGATTCACGCAAGAGAAATCGTTTCTATCTGATAGATAATGCACTTCAGCAGTATTTTTCTCCGCTTAGAAAAGCGTATTATGAATACCATAGGAAAGGTTTGGATATATTGTATACGGATATTGCCAAAGGGCGTAAAGTAATAGTAGAAACATTAAAAGGGCTGGAACCTATCCAACAGTCACGTCCCGGATCTGTTAATATGCAGATTTTTCTATCTTCCAAATTAAACGAGTTAAAGGGATTATTCTCGAAAGCGGAAATGGCTGAAAAAAATGAAGTTGTGGCACTTCTCAAAAAACTTGATCCGGCTAACGGTACAAAGTACGAGGAAATTCTGACTGCCTGATGTTAAAAAATCTGTCTATACGTAATTTCGCATTAATTGATAATGTCGATCTTGATTTTGATAAAGGATTGACCGTAATTACCGGAGAAACGGGATCCGGAAAGTCCATTTTACTTGGTGCGCTGCATCTCCTTCTTGGAAATCGGGCGGATTTTTCTGTTATACGCAATCAGGAAGAGAAAACGATTGTAGAGGGACACTGGATTATCGGTGATTATAACCTTTCGGGATTCTTCGAGAGCAAAGAGCTTGAATACGATCCGTATTGTATCATTCGAAGAGAGGTTCTTCCTCAGGGAAAATCAAGAGCTTTTGTTAATGATACACCGGTTCCTCTGACAGTACTAAAAGAACTGACAGACAAACTTGTACAGATAAATTCACAGCATCAGACCTTACAACTGAAAGATAAATCGTTTCAGCTTAATCTGCTAGACGTTTTAGGAAATTGTATTCCAGAATTGGAAGCGTATAAAGGGGCTTTTGATGCATACAAAGCACAGGAGAAGTCTATACGTGAGTTAGAAACCGAATTAAGTGAATCCTTACAGCAACAGGATTATATTCGTTTTCAGGTAGAAGAGCTCGAAAAACTCAATTTTAAAGAGAATAATTATGACGAGCTGATTCTGGAGTTGAAGAAGTCGGAAAATGCTGAGTTTTTGCTCAAGAATATTCAGGAATCAGTTGAAATAACCGATTCCGGAGATGGAATAGTTGCTTCATTGAAACGATTGGAAAATCTGTTGCGGAAATCAGCGCAATTTGATGAAAGCCTTCAGGAATATGAAAACCGGATCAGTTCGGTTGTGATTGAAATGAACGATATCAGTGCGGAGTTAAACAATTACGCGGAAGGTATTGCGATTAACCCCGGTAGGTTGGATTGGCTTGTTGGTGTTGTCGATGATTTTCAACGTATACTGAAAAAGCATAATAAAAAGGATCAGGTAGAATTAAAGAGCTATCTGGATGAGCTGTCCGGTCAGACTGAGAGCTTTTCAGTATTGGAAGAAAAGCTTGAAAAGGAACAGAAAAAACTGGAAAAGTATTTTAGTAAATGGCAACAAGCAGGAAAACTATTGTCTGAAAAACGGAGAAAAGTAGCTCCGGTTATCGTCAAAGAAATTTTGCCATTGTTGGAAGAGCTGAAATTGGAAGGATCACGAGCAGAATTCCGGTTTACGGAAAAAACAAATGCAGATCGAAGTGGGTTCGAAAGTGTTGATTTATGCTTTTCTCCCAATCAGGGAGTTGCTATTCAGCCTATTGATAAATCGGCTTCGGGTGGAGAGTTGAGCCGTTTTATGTTAGCGGTAATGACGTTGTTTAGTGAGCGAAAGCAGTTGCCTACCTTGATTTTTGATGAAATTGATACGGGAGTGTCTGGAGATGTTGCCGGACGTATTGGTCTTTTACTGCGAAAGATGGGAACACATCGTCAATTAATGGCGATTACACATTTACCACAAGTTGCAGCATCAGGACATATTCATCTTTCGGTAAATAAATCGACACAATCCAACAGAACGGTAACGGAGGTAATACGTTTGAAAGAGGAAGATCGTATTGTCGAAATAGCGAAGTTAATGTCCGGAAAAAATTTAACAGATGCGGCACAGGAAAATGCTGCAGTATTATTGAAGACACATGGAAATTAAATCGAAAGGTTCTGCTATTTGGGGAATTGTTCTGATGATCCTTGCTATTACAGGTGGAGCAATGGGAGCACATGCACTGGAAAAGGTACTTACGGAGCAATTACTGGAATCCTACCAAACAGGAGTAGATTATATGCTGTATATGGGCTTGTCGTTGTTACTGCTTTCTCTTTGGCCAAAGGAGTTGGTTAAAGTCGGAACAGTGTTAATCAAAGCCGGTATTGTTTTGTTTTCCGGCTCTATTTTTGGACTTGTTTTCCTGAAAAATGGTGGAGGAGATGCACCAATCCCTTTGGTAATCGCTACTCCGGTTGGAGGGACTTTAATGATAGCAGGGTGGATTATGTTACTGCTAAAAGTTGCGCTCCGCAAATAATCAATACGTTTGTATTTCTGATTTCTTTACCCAACCTACATTATCTTGTGAAAGACGAATTTCTACCCATTCTTCATTTTCGCGGATCAACTTTACGCGTTGACCTCCAGGAATAGAGAATAAGGTCTTGTCTGAATTACTGGGAGACGCTTTTGCATTGGTGGTAGCAAGCGTGACAATGCCATATTTCTCAGAAGTAAGATAATTATATTGCCAGATAGATAATCCCAGCGTTAGCAGTGCAAGAATAAGCGAAATACTTATACCGGAAAGAGCTAACCGTTTTCGGATTATACCAGTTGCGAAGAAGAAATAAAAAAGACTGACACCAAGAGGAATAAGAAAAATCAGAGTGAGAATGGCCCAGAAATTTTTACCTGACGAAAATAACAACCGATACAAAACTCCTGTATTGCTTTTCCATTCTCCCGGAAGCCCGGTCTTTTCATAGGCCAAACGGACATTGAAAAGAGCATCTTCGTGATTCGGTTTGATTTTCAGACATTTTTCATACGCCCATATCGCATGTGGATATTTTTTCTGTTTATAATACGCATTTCCCAGGTTATAAAAGGCCTCAGCATCCAGAGGAAATGCATTGATGTGTTCAATAAACAGATCGGATGCATTTTGATATTCCTCTTCATTATAGGCTTTCTTTCCGGATTCAAACTGTGTTTGTGCCGGAGCAGTAGTTACAAAAAATAAGGAAATCCATATATAGAACAACTTTCTTAACTCCATGACTGATCGAGGTTAGTAATTATTGAACGCATTCTATCCGGAAGATTTTCTTCCTTGTCTGTGCTAAAACTGGTATATTTTATGAGTTCAAGCTTTTCAAGAATAGCAAACCATTCGCTACGGTCTTTCTCTGAAATAGAATGTGCTGAAAAAGCCGCTTCTATACTCTCTTTTGAAAGCTCGGAAGGCGCACATTTCATTTTTTTTGCAAGATACGCCTGTAGTGCCCGAAGACCTTCGTCTGCAAAAGATTTAACATCTCCTTTAATCCATAATTCCTGTGCCTTGGCAAGTTCTCTTTGTGCTAATTTTGATGCACGCTTACTTAACCCGGCAGCAGCAATTTCATCTCCGTTATCTCGTCGTTTTTTCAAAATAACTCCCGATCCGACAGCGACAAATGGAATAAGAATAATCAACATCCAGAAAATGATTGTTTCTACAAGGAAATGATCGTCTTTCAAAGATGGAGCATCTGAGATATAACGGAGTCCCTTTCCTTTTACCTGAACATCACGTTGTACACTTCCGTCCGCTACGGCTTCAAACTCACTTTTCTTTATTGACAGTTTTTCTTTTGGGATTTCAATAGAAACGTATCGTTTTTCTTTAGGATTGAAATAAGAAAAATACATAGGGTGCCAATCATACTCTCCGCCTTCCTGAGCCTGAATGGTAAATTCGTATTCAATGGAGCCTTCACCTCCCTGATAGCCGAGTGACACATTTTCCTTTTTTACCGGGTCGCCATATTGTTCAAATGCTTCGGGGAGATTGAGTTCAGGAGTACGCAATAAATGGATGTTTCCTTTCCCTTCTAACCTGACGGTGTATACAAAAACATCCCCTTCTTTCAGATCATTTGCTTCCAGTCTCGTTGTTGCTTTAAAATCTCCTACAGCTCCACTAAAACCTTTGGGAGCTCCTGACGGTAACGGGCGAACTTTTATGCGGGCGCTTCCTGATTGAATGCGGGTATAATCTGTAAAAAAGAAATTTCCCTGATAACCCAGTTGAATACTAAACGGCGTACAGTTGATCTCACCGGCTTCTTGAGGAATAACCAAATCCTCTGAAATTTTCATCGTCTGAAAGCCTATTCCTTCAATTTTTTCATTTTTAACCTGAAGATTGTCCAGATTCTTAAAAAGATCTGTTTTGTGAGCAATCCCTTCGATCGATAAGGGTTGATAATCTCCAACATCCGTAATACGTCCTCTGGAGTATACTTTCGATGAAATAATAACCGGCTCGCCTACATAAACTTCCGATCTACTGGTGTTAATGATGCCAAAGAAAGGTTTGCCAAGGTTGCTTTTTACAGAATTAGAGACAGGTGGGGCTTCAGAAATTTGAATAGTCAGCGGATTTAGCTCAATTACTCCTTTGCTGTGCTTATAGGAGGCATTTTTTATCAGGTAAGTCCCTTTTTTGGATGCCCGGGCAATATACTTGAACACATACGTCGTTTCCGTTTTCCCTGAGTTAACCGGTTTTCCATTCACAATAACGGTCCAGTTACCTCCGGAAGACTGAATTTGTTTGGTTCGGTTAAGAACACTGATTTCATTCGGAAATTCAATATCAACGGTTCCGTTTGTATTGGCTTCCACAATGACCTCAAAGGTTTCATTTGTCTGTATTTGTGATGGATTGAGTTTTAAAGTAGCCTTAAACTCTTCATCCTGTGCAAACCCAATTGCAACAAATAGCAGTGATATGAAAAAAATGAAACTCTTCATGCTACCAGTCTTTCTTTTTATGTTCTGAAACGGGAACTCCTTTGTCTTTTTCTTTGTCCATCTTCTCTTTGGATTTTTCTTCTGCTTGCATCAGTGCGTCCAGTAATTGTTCTGTCTGATCTTGTGAAAGCTGTCCGTTTTCTCCGTTTTGCTTATCAGAAGAGGAGTCGTCTTTATTCTCGTTATTGTTTTGATTATTTTGACTGTCCTGTTGATCCTGATTTTCATTTTGATCGCCTGAATCCTGATTTTCATCATTCTGATTATCCTGATTCTGGTCGTTGTTTTGATCTTTATTTTGGTTTTCCTGTTGCTGTTGTCGCAATGCATAAGCCAGATTATACCGGGCTTTCTCATTACTAGGATCTTGCCGGAGAGCCTCTTTGTATGCCTCTATGGCTTTGTCTGTTTGTTTATTTTTGAAATAGGCATTCCCAAGGTTGTAATTGGCGGTACTTTTATCCGTTTTGCTTATTGCATTTTCGGTAGCTTCTTCATACCCTTTTACGGCATCTTTGAAACTTCCGGAACGGTAGGCCGACTGATTAATCAGGTCAGTGATGTTAACTCCTTCAGGAGCCAGACTTTGTGCATCCCGAAAATGTTTCAGTGCTTCCTGATAATTCCCGTTTCCAAAAGCTTCCTGCCCTTGTTTAAAACTGGTACGCCATTCCTGAGCAACTACCGAAAAAACATTCGATAGAGCGAAAAGAAAAATAATATGTATCCAAAGTTTACTCATCATGATTTTATCAAATTAGTAAACAATCCCAATCTGTTGTCTGTCCAGATCATGGATAGAATAAGAAATAGCAGAGAAAGTAATGCAAATGTCGTTCCGTGTTGTTGACTTATTTTAAACGAAGCACTGTCTACTGTTCCTTTTTCCATTCTCTGTGTTGCTTCAATAAGAGGTTTGAAGTTCGGATAACGGGATGACTCCATTAAAAATGTTCCACCACCGGTTTCTGCAATATTTTTAACAAGTTCAGGATTAACACGGGAAACAACAATTTCTCCGTTTTCATCTTTTTTGAAACCACCTCTGGATTCCGGAACCGGTCCCCCTTTTGATGAACCTAACCCGATAGCGTGAACAATGATATTTTTCTCACGTATAAGAGACATCACTTCATCCGTATTCCCCTCGTGATTTTCACCATCTGTAATGACAACGATAGCTTTTGAAGTTTCGTCACCGGAAAACGATTCCAGAGCTAATTGCAATGCATCAGGAATATTAGTTCCCTGATTAGAAATCATATCTGTGGATACCTCATTGACAAAGAGTTTTGCGGCTCCGTAATCATTGGTTAATGGTAATTGAGGGTAAGCTTTACCTGCAAATACGATCAGTCCGATCTTATCACCATGTAATTGATTAATCAATTGGATCAGTCCTGTTTTTGCTGCTGATAATCGATCTATACGTTGATCCATATCGGGGACAAGCATGGATTTGGATATGTCCAGGGCTACAATGATCTCCATGCTTTCTGCTTTTCCTCCAACATCTTTACTGCCAAACTGAGGGTTGGCGAGCGCAATAATCAGAAAAGCAAAAGCATTTCTGAAGAAGAAGAAGCGGAGAAATGTATTAGAAGAGGATAAGGGAGAGAAAATAATACCTCGTAACCGATTTGAAAACTGAAATAAAACCTTATTTCGCCAACGGATATTGAGCAAAAACAATACAATAAATAAAGGAAGAACACTCAATAAAAGAAGTAAACGGGGATGTTCGAACCTCAGTTGCTCACCACTGGGAGGAATTTCATCAGTGAGAACATTCCAACCGAGGGTAAATCCAAGTAATAAGAAAACTCCCCAGAACAAAACTTCCCAGACAATTACTCCTATTGTAATCCATGATGATTTATATGTTATCTGTTCTTTCATGAATTAAACGACGCGTTTTTCGATTGTTTGTGAAACAATAAAACCACCTGTCAGCAATACAAGGGCAAATACATAAAAAGGAATTGCTTTTACAGGAGGGTCAACCCGATATTCCAGTACGTTGACTTTTGTC
This sequence comes from Wandonia sp., assembly GCF_984588085.1. Classification (NCBI taxonomy): domain Bacteria; kingdom Pseudomonadati; phylum Bacteroidota; class Flavobacteriia; order Flavobacteriales; family Crocinitomicaceae; genus Wandonia; species Wandonia sp. The sequence goes on along the minus strand of NZ_CFIGVI010000012.1, from coordinate 63,692 downwards.
TTTTCCATGGTGTCTATCGTCTGGTAAATTTCTCTCAGACTAGTTTCATCTGTTGCTCTGAAATATTCTCCTCCCGTCATTTGGGCGACACGTGTTAAAGCCTCTTCATCAATATCAACCTGCATTTGCTGGTAGCGAATACCGAAAGGTGTATTGACAGGCATGGGAGCCGTTCCCTTGGATCCAACACCAATGGTGTATACTCTGACTCCTTTTGTTTTTGCCAGTTCGGCAGCGGTAACAGGGTCTATATCCCCGGCATTAGAAACACCGTCTGACATAAGAATAACGACCTTACTTTTTAATTCATCACTGCGGAGCCGGGCTACGGCAAGACCAAGTCCCATTCCGATTGCTGTACGATTGGTGTTTAAGACCCCGGCTTCAACATTTTTAAGGCTTTCCAGAAGAATCCGATGGTCAGTTGTAGACGGACACTGGGTAAAAGCTTCTCCTTCGTATACCACCAGTCCTATTCTATCATTAGGGCGGTTTGCAATAAACTCTGCCGCTACATTTTTTGCTGCTTCAAGTCGATTGGGTTTAAAATCGCGGGCCAACATACTGACAGAAATGTCTAATGCCAAAACAATATCAATCCCTTCGGAGTATTTTTTTTGAAATTCTTCTTCTTCGCTAAGCCGGTAGGGTTGAGCAACCCCAAAGATAATTCCTGTTATTGCAAGAGCAAACAATAATGTAGAGAGAAAAGGAAGAAACCGCTGTGTAGAATCGGAAATAGTTTCCAGTTCGCGGGAAGGAGCAGAAAAAGTTAACGAACTTCTTTTATTATTTCGCCAAAATCGAAAGGCGATGAGCAGAGGAGTAAGTATGAGCAACCACAGAACTTCGGGATTAATGAAGTCGTAGGTCCAGAATCGTATGTCGAACCAATCTGTCATTCTTCTGTTGTTTCCTGTTTTTCTTCTGTTATCTCAATGAAACGGATTGCCTGATTATTAAGAATAATCACTTCTTCTTCCGGTAACGTCAGTTTCGCAAACTTTACAAAATCAGCCTGCTTTAATAATGCTGTCAGTATTTCAATATGTGAAGTGTTTATCAGATTCATCCGCATGGCTGCGTTTAATTCCATCGTTGTTTTCTCCATTGCGTCAATATGGTAACGACGTTGTACATACCAGCGCATTATATCAGATAATTCGATGAAGTGTAATTTCTGCTGACCGGATACCCAGTATTTTTTCGCCATAAGTTCTTGTAAACGACGTTCTGCTTCTTCTCTGAGGGGAAGTTCAATCACTTCTTCAGCTGTTTCCACAGTTTTACGTTTGCGCAGGTACCACCAGATTCCGATAATAATTAATACAGCAAGAAGAATACTACCAATAATCAACCATGTTTTTGAGCTGAGTAGTTCTTCGGGAAGTACGTATCTTCCTTCTTCAATATCCAATATGTCTCCCTGTGGGTCCGTATCGGGCAAAAGTACCTGAACGAGCTGTGGCGCAAAAGAAAAAGAAGCCGTGTCATAGAGTTTGACCGGGAGCAGAGTGATCATACCACTGTCCCAGATTGTAAAAGAAATCCGCAGGTTATTGCGCTTCAAAGAGTCTTGAACGGCCTTAATGATCTCAATAAGGATTGTATCTTTTTTATTATTCTTTAAGTCTGCTCTGATTCCCTGAATATGGAGGTTGTCCGGCCAGGTTATCTGATCTTCCATTGAAGATGCATCTAACACAAGTGTATTGAGTTCACCGATATAGAAGGTGTTTTTCTCAATTCTGGAATCCAGAAGCTGGGCACTGGCAGACATGCCTGAAACAAGCATCAATATGGCTAAAAAATGTCTCATCGGCTGACACGCTTTTTAAACAATTGCATCAAAGGTTTAACATGTGATTCTTGTGTGGATATACGGGTAAAATCAATCCCTGACTTTCTAAGTCCGTTTTCTATGTTTTGCTGACGTTCTTCAAAAATAGTGGCTAAACGCGCCCGTTGCGATTTTCGGGAGGTATTTAACCAGTGTTTTTTACCGGTTTCAGCATCTTTTACACGAACTAACCCCATGTTGGGGATCTGTTGTTCGAAATGATCAAATATATTGATTGCTACGATATCATGTTTTTTACGCGCAATACGAAGCGAGCTGACAAAATCTTGCTTATCGGTGAAGTCAGAGATTACAAAAGCTATGCTGCGTCGTTTGATCACGTTTCTGAAATAGGAGAGAACATGACTCAGGTCGGTTCCTTTCGATTCGGGTTGGAATTCAATGATTTCACGAAGGATTTTTAAAACGTGTTTTCGTCCTTTTACCGGAGGAACAAATTTCTCTACCTTATCGGTGAAGAAAATAGCACCGACTTTATCATTGTTAGAAATCGCGGAAAATGCTAGTACGGCTGCAATTTCCAGGATAAGGTCGCGTTTTGTTTTATCTCCGGAACCGAAGTCAACAGATCCTGAAAGATCAATCAGCAACATGACGGTTAGCTCACGTTCTTCTTCGAATACCTTTACGTAAGGATCGTTAAAACGAGCTGTTACGTTCCAGTCTATATTGCGGACATCATCGCCCACCTTATAGTTGCGAACTTCAGAAAAGGCCATTCCTCTTCCTTTGAATGCCGAATGGTATTCTCCGGAAAATACCTGATTGGTCAGACCTTTCGTCTTGATCTCAATCCGGTGAATTTTTTTTAACAGCTCTTTGGTTTCCATTACGGTACCTCCACGCGATTTAGAATAGTCTGTACGATGTCGTTTTGATTCACATTTTCAGCCTCAGCTTCGTACGTAAGTCCGATTCGGTGCCGCATAACATCAGGAGCAATAGCCCGAATGTCCTCAGGAATTACATAGGCCCGACCTTGTGTAAATGCGTATGCTTTCGCAGCCAGTGCGAGATTTATGCTGGCACGGGGAGAGCATCCGAAACTGATCAGAGGCTCTAATTGCGAAAGATTATATTCTCCCGGTGTACGTGTAGCGTAAACAATATCAACGATGTATTGCTCGATTTTTTCATCCAAATATACTTCACGTACCACTTCTCTTGCACGAATAATATCTGCGGGAGTGATTACTTTAGATATTTTAGTAAGTCCTTCTTTTCTTACATTAGACCGGATGATTAGTTTTTCCTCGTCCTTTTTCGGGTAATCAAGGTAAACTTTTAACATAAAACGATCCACCTGAGCTTCAGGTAACGGGTATGTACCTTCCTGTTCAACCGGGTTTTGGGTGGCTAATACAAGAAAAGGCTCGGGAAGTTTGAAAGTCTGATCTCCAATGGTTATCTGGCGTTCCTGCATTGCTTCCAGTAATGCGGACTGAACTTTAGCCGGGGCACGGTTGATCTCATCTGCAAGTACAAAATTCGCAAAAACAGGTCCTTTTTTTACTGTAAACTCCTGTGTTTTTTGATTAAACATCATGGTTCCGATAACATCGGCAGGAAGTAAATCCGGTGTAAACTGGACGCGACTGAAATGCCCGTCGATTGCATCACTCATCGTTTTAATGGCCAACGTTTTTGCCAATCCCGGTACACCTTCCAATAAAATGTGTCCGTTAGCTAGTAACGCTACAATCAGACGGTTTACCATATAAGATTGACCAACAATGACCTTTGTCATCTCCTGACTCAGAAGCCCGATAAGTGCACTCTCTTTTTGAATTTTGTCTGTAAGCGCACGTAAATCCTCACTGGATTGCACAGAATTTTCCAATTTTATATGAGTTTTTTAGTTTCTACAAAATTGCTAATAATCAATTGGCTTACGGCAGTTCTCTTGTTAATTTTTGTTAACTTGCTGACAGCTAAAACCTGATATACTATGGAAAAAAGAGAATGTCTGGAATGTAGTTCCCCCGTTACAGGAAGAAAGGATAAAAAATTCTGTTGTGATTATTGTCGCAATGCTTATCATAACAGGCTGAATGAGTCCAGTAATGCGTATGTAAGGAGGGTGAATAATATTCTTCGGAAGAACCGTCGGATATTGCATGCATTTAATCCTGAAGGAAAGGCTAAAGTACGTACCCTTCAACTGGCAGAAGAAGGGTTCAATTTTCATTTTTTCACCAATACATATACAACGAAAGGTGGAAATAAATATTATTTCTGTTATGATCAGGGGTACATTAAACTGGATGATGACTGGTATACTATTGTTAAGAAACAGGATTATGTGAAAGTATAAAAGTAACCCCGGAAAACAATAGTCTACCGGGGTTTTTATTATTCTGTTAATTACTAACGTTTGAGTATCCAGCCTCCACCTGTTTCGTTGGTCGCTTTATCCAGGTTATTCATGGCTTCCTTCTGAGAAGGGTAGGAGCCAAATGAAACCATGTGATACGCATTAACAGGACCGATAACGCTTGCACTGAACCCTTTCGACTGAAGACTGGCAGCAAGGTTTTGAGCATTGGAGGGGTTGGTAAAACTTCCTACAATGATATGGTAGTTTCCGTTTGAAACGGGAGGAGTCTGAGGGTCAGGAATTAATTCCTCCTGTTGCTCTGCCTGATTATCGGTAGTAGATTCAGCAAGTCCTTCCGTAATTTGATCCGTGATTTCGTCCTCATTGAGTTCTGTTTCAGACGGATTGTTTTCTTCTTCAGAATTAATTCCTTCATTAGAAGTGTTATCTTCTTTATTCTCATTTTCGGATGCATCCGGTGTAATCGTATTTGTTGTGTCTTCCCAACCAACAAGTTCTTTTGCTTTATCCGGAAATACGCCTATAAATATTCCAGCACCGCCCAGAATAACGAAAAATAGAATAAGGGGTAGTACCCACACTTTTCGTTTCTTTTTCTCCTCTTTATCGACTTTTTTCTCAGCCGGTTTTTTCGTTGTTTCCTTTTTGTTTTTATCCGAAGGGGTATCGTCTTTAGGTGTGAATTTGTTTTGAGGCTGCTTTTTCTCTTCTTTCGGAAGTGTTCGTTCTACTGGCTTTTCATATACTTCAGCAGATTTCTCCTCCTTTTCTTCCTGTAATAACTCTTTTTTTAAAGAAGTTTCATCTGTTGTTGAATCCTGCGTTACCGGCTCTTCTTTTTGAGGAGCCCGATACGTTGAGGAGCCCTCTTCACTAAATGCATTCCAGTTTTCGAAATCATACGAGCCGTCTTCCTGTTTAATAAACCGGCCGAACTGAAAAATGTCATACGTTTCTCCTTTGTTGAGAAGTAATTCAAGATCTCTGACATATTTAGCAATAGTGTTGGCAGCATCCTGTTTCTCGATTCCTTCCTGTTCTGCTATAAAAGCTTCCAGTTTTCCGTCGTTGAACCGAACATATTCATTAAACATGATTTCCCCGGTTTCTTCATCCGTGATAGTTAATGCTCCAAAATCGGGTAAAATGACAGATTTGTTCTTTGCCAGTAGTTCCTGAATGTACTTATCCATAGTAGTATAACTTAAATTTCATCAAAACGGAAGGTGCGGTCAAGGCGAATTCCTTTTTCAGTATGTTTTAATGTACAACACTCGTTTACTCCGTCGTGTTCTAAAAACAGAATGTATTCTTCATCACATGCTTTTTTCAGGAATTTTTCTTTTTCACTAAGCGTAAGTAATGGGCGTGTATCGTAGCCCATAACGTACGGAAGAGGTATGTGTCCTGTACTGGGAAGAAGATCGGCCATAAAGACAATTGTTTTTCCCTTGTATTGAATGTGAGGAATCATTTGACTTTCGGTATGCCCATCAACAAAAAGTGCATCAAAACCAGTGAAAATATTTCTTGTATAATCTCCTGTTCGCTCGATAAACTTCAATTGCCCGCTTTCTTCAATCGGCAGAATATTCTCCTTCAGGAAAGAAGCCTTTTCACGGGCATTGGGTTCCGTGGCCCATTTCCAATGCTTTTCGTTACTCCAAAATGTTGCATTTTTAAAGACCGGTCGATACTGATTCTCTCCTGTTTGTTCGATAGCTCCTCCGCAATGATCAAAATGGAGGTGAGTCAGGAATACATCTGTTATGTCGTCAGCCGAAAATCCGAGTTTTTTTAAATTGCCGTGAAGCGAATCATTGCCATGTAAGTAATAGTGGGAAAAGAATTTTTCACTTTGCTTATCACCGATCCCTGTATCAATAAGGATTAATTTATTGTCTTGTTCAATAAGCATACTGCGCATGGCCCAGTTACACATATTATTTTCATCGGCCGGATTGGTACGTTGCCAAATAGATTTCGGAACGACTCCAAACATAGCTCCGCCGTCTAACTTGAACATACCGGTATTGAGAGGGTGTATTGTCATTTGTTTGTATTATTTTCTTTGTCTAAAATAACAAACATTTGGAGAATTCGGGAAAGGAAAGGGACAAAAACAAAAAATCCCGGAATTTTCCGGGATATATAGTGTTCTGGTAACAATAGGATTATTTTTTCGTAATCCAGTTTACGATCTCTTCATCAAATGGTTTGGTTCCCGAATAAAACACTTTTTCCAGTTCTCCTTTTTCATTAATCAGGTATTTTTGAAAATTCCATTTTACCTTGGTGTCCATTACGCCATTTTTGGCAGATTCTGTGAGGAATTGATAAATGGGGTGTATGTCGCCTCCTTTAACACTGATTTTTTCCATCATCGGGAAGGTGACACCATAATTCTTTTTACAAAATTCAGCGATCTCTTCATTACTTCCCGGTTCTTGTTTCATAAAATTGTTAGCAGGAAAACCCAGTATGACAAAATTGTCATCTTTGAATTGTGTGTATAGTTTTTCCAGATCTTCATATTGAGGTGTATACCCACATTTTGAAGCGGTGTTAACAATCATGATTCTTTTTCCTTTAAACTGGTCCAAACAGATTTTTTCTCCTTCTATGGTATTGGCACAAAGGTTATAAATGCTTTTGGGTTGTTGTCCTTTTAGCGTAAAAGAGAGGAGGGTACCTAAGATGGCTAGAACTCCTGTAAACATTAATTTTTTCATAATTAATTTATTTTATGTAAAACATCCGGTCAGGCTGATTTGTTCAAAAAACGGGAAACACTATAAAAAGCGTTTCCCGTTTTAATATATTATAATGTTTTTATTTCATGAGGGGTTCCATTACTTCAGCTGAGACACGAAGCGTTGTGATAACAGGGTCTGTATTCGCTTTTATAGTAACTGTTTTGGACTGATTTCCTAATTGACTGGGTTTCGGACTGAAAATAACTTCAATTTCACCGACTTCCCCAGGAGCAATCGGTGCTTCCGGTTTTTTTGGTACAGTACAACCGCAAGTAGCAGAGGCATCCGTTATAATCAAAGGAGCTGTTCCCGTATTCGTTACTTTAAAAACATGTTTGTTATCCGTACCGGCAAATACTTTTCCAAAATGATGTTCATAAGTATCAAAAGCCAGTGTTGTGTATTGCTTTTCGTTCGGGTTTTGCTCCGGTTCTTTGTAATCCTCTTCAGACCATCCGTCAGCAGCCATTTTGCTTCTAACCTCTTCCGATTTTACGGTTCCTTCATTTCCTTTTTCTTCAGAACATGCAGTAAATAATACAACTGCGATTAAGGGAATCCATACTTTTTTCATAGAACTTAATTTTTCGCTAATTTAGATTTTTCGTATTCTTTATTTCCTAAAACTTCAACGGCACGAAGTAAAATTTCGTTGGTTGCGTTGTAAATTTCGTAAAAACGGTCATAATCCCATAAGTTTTGAGCTATAAATGCAAGCACACGCGTTTTGATAAGAAATTCACTTTCTGCATATTCTTCATTATCCAATGTTAACTCAGGATCTTCTTTTGCGAGGTAAGCCCGGAATGCTTTTTCTACTTCAGGATAAAATGTATCCAAAGAAGCTTTATAGGATTCGAAAGACGGGAACCGTTTCTTTAATTGTTCACGGTTATCATTTACATAATCAATAGAAAAACCATTCATATGTCCTTTTCGGGCAAGGGTACGTAAAACGTCTGTTACACCAATTGTGTCCAGTGGTACAAAGATATCAGGCATTATGCCACCACCTCCGTAGACTTCACGTCCACTGATCTTGGTTCGGTGTAAGAGAGAGTCAGGAAGACGTATACTGTCTTTGTGCATATACTCCCCTCTCAGATAACGGTTAACGGCATCTTTTTCATAGGATTCGGAATCTTCGTATGGTTTTTGAATAAAACGCCCGGAAGGTGTGTAATAACGAGCGATAGTCAGACGAATTTGTGCTCCGTCAGAGAGATCAATAGGACGTTGTACCAAACCTTTTCCAAAAGAACGGCGACCGACGATCAATCCTCTGTCCCAATCCTGAACTGCGCCGGATAAAATTTCACTGGCAGAAGCAGACCCTTCATCTATAAGTAGTACCAAACGACCTTTTTCAAAGATTCCTTTCTGGTCGGCAAGGTATTCCTGACGAGGCTGTCTTCGTCCTTCCGAATATACAATAAGCTGATCATCACTGAGAAATTCATCCGCTACAACTTTGGATGCATACAAAAGACCTCCCCCGTTACCTTGCAGATCAAAAATAAGGTCTTGCATTCCTTTGGATTTCAATTCTTTGATGGCTTCACGTACTTCGTCTACCGTTGTTCTTGAAAAGCTGGTCAGTTTGAGGTATCCGATTCGATTGTCGATCATATAATGGCTGGCAACCGAATGTAAAGGAATTTTATCCCGTTTGATTGTATATTCCAGAGGATCGGTTTCATTTTTACGCTTGATTGTAACGTTTACTTTACTCCCCAATTCCCCCATTAATTGTTCGCGCACATCAGCGTTCTTTATTCCTATTCCGGCAACATTTTCACCGTCTACAGCAATGATTTGATCGCCTGCGCGAATCCCTAATTTTTCGGAAGGACCGCCGGGGATCGGGTTGACGATCATTAAAGTATCCTTAATGATTTGAAAACGGACTCCGATTCCTACAAAACTACCGTTAATCTGCTGGTTAGCATCGTCTACGTCTTCTTTAGGAATGTAGACTGAGTGTGGGTCTAATTTTTCCAACATAGCAACTATTGCTTCATTAGCAAGCTCTTCTGCATTTACTTCATCTACATACAGGTAATCAATAAAGCTCAAGGCTTCAGAAACTCTGTTTTCCGGTCGTATTACTGTTTGCTCTTGAGCCTGAATCGTTATCCCGGTTAGTAAAAAGATAAAGAAAGCAGGTAAATATAATCGGAATGGTATCATATTTTTCATTTGTTTTGTGCCGTAGCCTAAAATTACAAAAATATCAGGAACGGGGTAATTTATTAACGAATCATTATCAAAATCCGAGCCATTTTTGAAAGAAAAACAGAAAAGAAATAATACAGCTTAGATACGTAAGTTAACAACGGATTGTGTATTAGATGTCCAATAGAGCAGGAGGGGCGAACATAATAATTACGATTTTTGTTCGTAATGAAAATTGGTAGAATGCGCAGTTTTGTTTTTCTTTTTATACTGTTCCCTTTTCTGGCAGTAGCACAGATAAAGGAATTTGACCAGGTGGAGATGTTGTATGATCAGGGGCACTACAAAAAAGTACTGCGCAGATCAAACAGGTTGTTGGATAATCCTGAGTATGATTTTTCAATGATTCCGACGTACTATAAAAGTTTGGCATTGTTTCAACTCTACCGCGATGACAACTGGAGAAAACGAAATGAGACTGCTTTTGACGAGGCGATTGTTTTGTTGCAGGAGGTAAAAAAGGAAGATGCAGGAGGAAAAATTTTCCACGCACATTATTATGAATTACAGGCATTAAAACAAGACTTACAATCATTTGCCCTGCTTTGTAAACAAACAGGAAATGAGGTGCTTTTCGCAAAAATTAATGCTGCGCTTACTACTTCTTTTTCAGGAATTGAAGGTCTGGACGAGTTGGAGTCAATAGTAGATACAGTAGAACCTTCACCTGAGATGAGTGATAAAGGAGAAGATCAATCTGGAACAGAACGGGCTAAATTAGTTGCCTTTGCTCAAAGTTATGTAGGCGTGCCGTACAAACCGGGAGGAATGGATCCAAAAGGGTTTGATTGCAGTGGGTTTACGTCCTATGTTTTTGAGAAGTATAACCGACAGCTTCCTCGAATAGCAAGAGATCAACAGCGTTCTTCACGAAAAAAAGATATGGGAATTGCCCAACCCGGAGATTTAATCTTCTTTAGTAGTGGATCGGGAGTAAATCATGTTGGAATTGTAGTTGAAAATCAGGATAAGTCAATCAAAATGGTTCATGCCAGTACCAGTCAGGGAATTATAATAACAGACGTACAGTCATCAACCTACTGGAGTCGGAGAGTACATAGTGTCGGCTCCTACCTGGATTAATTACTTTAGTTGAAATCAGGTGATTTTTTGTCAATAATCATCCGAAGTGAACTGAGAAAGCTCAATCCAATCAACAGAAGGATACTATTGAAAAGTGAGTTGTTTGGATAAAAAGCAAATAGGACTGATAATACAATTGCAACCAAGGTGAGAATAAAGGTCAGTTTTCCAAACAGATGTGATGGTGATTTTGCCAAAACCCCGGAATGATTGATAAGCAGAGTTCCAAGGCTTATCAGAAATGAGAAGATCAAATAATCGGAAGCTTCCAAGATAATGAACCGGATAGGGAAAAGACTAACGGGAATTAAGGGAAGAAGACTGAAAGCTGCGAATAGAAAACGAATCCTGTTTCTGTTGTCTTTATGATAATCAATTAATTGGTTCAGCACAACAATAAATACAGCGGCAATTATAAGTAACCACCGGATATTCTCCGGGAAACTTAATTGGGATGGATCTAAACGCAATGCCATTACTATTGCCAGAATTGGCAGGAGTAGTATTAATACGAGTGACAGGTAATATATTTTCTTTCTCATACGCGTATGGCAAATATGCAAACATCATCAATTTGTTCCATATTCCCTTTCCAGGATTCAAATTTTTCTTTCAGAATAACAACTTGTTGATCCATGGGGCGATGATGTATTTGCGTTAAAAGTTCTTTAAAGGGCCTTGATTTGAATTTTTTTCCTCCATTTTTGGCATCTGGTCCTCCAAATTGGTCAATAAAACCATCAGTATACAGATAGATAACGTCCTTTTCTTGAAGAGTTATACTCTGTAAGCTAAAGGGGGAGGAAAACTCATATTGCCCAACGGGTTGTTTATCTGCTTTCAGTTCTATGATTTCTCCATTGCGGATAATGACACACGAGTTATTCGCTCCGGCAAATAATAGTTCTTTTGTTGAACGATCCCATGAACATAAGGCAATATCCATACCATCTTTTACTTCCGATTGGTGTTGTCCCTTAAATGATTCAATTACAATTTCCCTGAGTTTGTCCAGTATTTCATTGGGTTTTCGCAATGAAAATTCGTTTATGGCCCGGATGATTCCATTGTGTCCCACAATACTTACGAATGCTCCCGGAACACCATGCCCCGTACAATCTGCTGCTGCAAATAACAACAGGTCGTCCAGTTGTTCTGCCCAGTAGAAATCGCCGGATACAATATCTTTCGGTTGATAAAAAACGAAATGCTCGGTATGTAAGTTATCCAATTCTTCTTTATCGGGAAGTATTGTGTTCTGAAGACGTTTTGCATAACGAATGCTGTCTACAAGATCCCGGTTGATCGTCTCGATTTTGTTCTTTTGTTTTTCAATCTCCCGCGTCCGTTCTGAAACGGTATCTTCAAGACGTTGATTTTGTTGTTTTACACGAAATAAAGAAATACGAATTAACAGATAGATAATGGAAGCTATCCCTATCAGGTATAGAAGGTAAGCCCACCAGGTTCTGTACCAGGGAGGGAGAATAGAAAAAGTGTATGCCGTTACGTCACTTTTTCTTCCATATTGATCACGCGCCTGTACGAAAAACTGATAACGACCCTCACGAAGTTTATTATACACAACAAAGTCATATGAATTCCAGTCTGACCAGCTTTCTTCCAGCCCTTTCAGTTTGGTTCTGTATTGGAGTTTATCAGTTCCGGTGAACAGATAAGAAGTAAATTCAATTTTTAACGAGTTTTGGTGATAGGAAAGGGGAGCCGGAGATTCTAATTCAACCGATTGTTTATGGAGGGTATCTAAAGAGTAAACACGTCTGATAAAAACAGGAAACTCAGTAGCGCTATTATTTATTGCATTTTCGTTAAGAACATACACACCCCGTTCTCCTCCGAACCAGGTTTTACCTGACTGATCGGAAAAGATGGCGTGAACAACATCTTCTTCTATTTCAGTAACCGGAGGGTGATGCCAAAACCATCTGTTTTTTGAGTCTTTTTCAAGATAACCGATTTCTCTATACTCGGACTCCATGTCCTCGTTATAGAAAAGAACCATCCACAGTCGTTGATTATTATCGTTGTATAATCTGTGAACATAGAGGTTCTCTTGTACGAGTGATTTATTTTCAATTCGGGAAAAAGGTATAAACTGATCTTTTTCTATCCTGAAAAGCCCATTGTTTGTGCCGGAAAATAGCTGGTTTTGAAAAAGACAGACGTAATACACATCATTTCCAATTTGTCTAGGTTGTTCTGTTATAAATCGGACACTACTGTCTTGAAAATTATAAATCCCAACTCCCCTGTTTTTTACAGAAAAATACAGGTTTCCGTTGTCTTCGGCAATACTTCTGACTTCTCCGTTTACTCCTGTCAGAAGAGGAGTATAGGTCCACTTATTAGCTAGCTTCTCTAATTTTCCAATTCCTCCCGGAGTATCCAATCCACAGTAAAATACATTTTTGTTTTTCTTAGATTGAACAATCGTCCATGTATAAGTACCTTCCTGTACAATTTGCTTTTTTAAGTCTTTTGTTAACTCATAAATACCGTTATAACCTACAATAAGGCAAGTCTTTCCGAATTCTGTATCGAACACCTTAATGCCAAAAGTGGGTTCCCGAATCAGGTGTGAGTTGGTGAAAAGGGATAATCCTCCACGGTTTTCGTACATAAACAAATCTGTTCGTGTTGCCAGAAGGTAGGTGCCCATAAAATGAGTTATAGCTTCTGTAGCGGCAGTTATTCCCTGTTTTTTATAGAAAGAAGTGACCGGCGATGAGGTCTCGATGAGAGAAATTCCATTATCTAATAAACACCACAGGTTGTTGTGATTGTCAAAGAATAGTTCGAAAACTGATACATTTTGCATACCTTCCTCCGGACCAAATTGTCGAACAATATTTCCAGTCTTGTTATAAACAACAACACCTTCATTATCTGTTGCGATATAGATCAGGTTTCCTTTACTTTCTACTTTATTGATTTTGAATGTATGAAGGGCATCAAAAATAACCTCATTCGGTACCCATTGAAATTCAGCCTTACCTGTTTGTAACGCAGTAACATGTTTTCCCCTTTCATCGAAGAGAACTAAAGTGTCGTTATACTGGATTGCACCTCTGATGTTTTTAAGTTTTGTCGTTTCCGGAGCGGGGATTTCTGTAAACTGATAGGAATGATCAGGGAGGTATAATAACTTTACATTGTCTTGTATCGTTTCTGTATTTTTAAGAAGAATAAGAATCCCTTTTCCAAAAGGATGAGAAGTCTTGATTTTGTCTTTTTGGATTTCCAAAAGTAATTCAAATGAATCGTCAGTTTTCTTTAGGAGTATCCCTTGTTCACCAAAGAAAAGCAGATCGCCTGATTGACGTTCTAATATATTCCATATAGCCCCTATGGTGTGCTGTTTTAATAATTCATTAGCTAAAGGTAAGATCTCGGGTTTTCCTGTCAGGTCTTTATGTAGTACTCCAATTTCATTTTCAGCTCCTACATATACGGTGCCGTTAGAAGCTCTGAATAGGCGCGTAACCGGTGTCTGTTCGGGAGTTTGAATTCTTGACCACCTGTTCCCGTCAAAAGTAATAACACCTTTATTGTTCGCAAAGTACAACAGCCCGTTTTTATCCTGTGTCCCATGCCAGATCTGGGGCGCAGCTTTGTAATCGTTGACAGAAAAGTTTACTGCTTCAGGAAATGCACCGAAAGTGATCTCATTTTGTGTCTGTCCCGCAAAGGGGAATAAAAAGAGAAACACGATAAGTAATGAAATAAACCTGTCCACTTGTACTTGATTCAGTTAATCAAATGTACAAAAAAGGCTCGTTTTTTGAAAGAGCGGAGCGTTAATTGATTATTAGTAGTAAAACTGATATTACAAGTAGCTGAACTGCAAAAATGATAAATCCAAATCCAATAGCTTTGCGTCCGCTTTTGTATAAATTTGCAAAACTGATTTTCATTCCGATTGCAGTCATCGCCATTGTTAATGTGAGGGTAGCCAAAAAGCCAATTACTTCTTTTATCTCTGCAGGCATGGGAATGTAAGAGCTGAAGAGTGTAACAGCTATAAAAGCCCACAAATAAATAGGTAGTTTAAAGTAATCCCGAAAATTCTTTATCTGTTTTCTATTGATCAGTAACGTGAAGAAAATAACCGCGGGGGCAAGTAATGCAACACGGATCATTTTTACGGTCAGAGAAATAGCACCTGTTTCTTCTCCCATTGCATACCCGGCTCCTGTCACATTCCCGACGCTATGGAGTGATCCTCCTATGACTATTCCGTCCTCCAGATTTGAAAGGTCAAAGTAGGGGAGGATAAGAGGTAGGACGACCATCCCGATACCTCCGATTAGGTTGATAACAGCCATTGATACACCTATATCTTCTTTATTTTTTGTAATCCCGGGAGCCACGGCAGCGATAGCTGATGAGCCACAAATAGCTGTTCCGAAACCAACTAAAAGCCCGCTTTCCCCCGGACATTTTACTAATTTACTGGTAAGTCTCGTTAGAAGTAGCACAAGGACTATTGTAGCAATAATGATGGTCAGTGTTGTCCATCCCATTTTACCGATTTCTGATAAATTAATATCGAATGCGAGCAGTACTATTGCTATTTCCAGAACGCGGGAACTACTGTAATTAATGCCGGGTTGCAGGCTTTGAGGAAGTTTGATGAGGTTCCCGGCAATTAACCCGAAAAGCAGACCGAGTAATACAGAATTCATACCGGGAATAAGTGGCGCAAGAAGATAGGCTGCAATTGCAAGTAATACGATAAACCCTAAGCCTTTTGAATATACTGAGAAGTTGAATTTCATTTCGGTATGTATAATATCAGAATATGCAATCTGTCCCAGACAAAAGTAGGTTTTCCGACGAAAAAACAAGGTGACAAAAGTCACATAACTAAACTTAATTTTTTCGGTTAACCGGGATGTAGCTTGTGTTTGAAGGGTACTGCTTTAGGTGAAAATTAGTTCCGTCAAACTCTCCGTATGTAAAATAACTAATCCAATCACCCAGGTTGATATAGGTAGAAGATTGTTCCAAATCAATAATCAACGGGAGATGTCTGTGGCCGAAGATAAAATAATCAAAATGTTCTTGTTGTAGAATTTCCTTGCAATATATGGCTAACCATTCTTTGTCCTCTCCCAAAAAAACAGCATCCAGATTTCCTGTCGATTTACGGCTTTTAGCAGACCAGTAATTTGCAATTCCTATTCCCAGATTAGGATGGATTCTTGCAAATAACCATTGGCAAAGTTTTGACGCAAATACTTTTTTCAGGAATTTGTATCCGTGATCTCCGGGACCTAAACCATCACCATGACCAATAAATAATTTCTTTCCTTCAAATTCGATTTGTATCGGTTCGCGATGCAATTGCACTCCGAGCTCCTTGGGTAAATAATCAAAGATCCACATATCATGATTTCCGGTGAAGAGATGCACAGGAATACCCTTGTCTGTAAGTTCAGCTATTTTTCCCTGTATCCGGGCAAATCCTCTTGGAATAGCATGTCTGTATTCAAACCAAAAGTCAAACAGATCGCCTACAAGGTAAATGGCTTCGGCATCTTCAGCAACTTGATCAAGCCAGTTAACGAGTAATTTTTCCCGCTCAAGACTTTTCTCATAAGAGGGAACCCCAAGGTGAACGTCAGAAGCGAAATACAACTTTTTTTTCACAGTACTCATTAAAAACCAAAAATCGAAGCAAGTGTCATTTCGAGTTGTTGTCCTCGCAGGTTTTTCTGGATTACTTTCCCGTCTTTATCAATCAGGACAGTAAAAGGAATACTGGAAACCTTATAGAGTTTTGCCAGATCACTTCCCCATCCTTTCAGGTCGGAAACGTGATGAGGCCATGTCAGGTTATCAGATTCTATTGCACGAACCCATGGCTCTCTGGATTTATCCAGTGAAACACTGTAGATGGTAAATCCGGCATCTTTGTATTTTTCGTAAAGCTTTACTACATTAGGATTTTCCCGTCTACAGGGACCACACCAGGAAGCCCAAAAGTCAATAAGTACGATCTTTCCTTTCAGGTCAGAAAGCTTACTGTCTTTCCCATTAATATCCTTCGTAACGATGTCCGGAACCTCCTGTCCGGGGCCTAAAAACTGCGAAGCATTATAACGTTGTTGCTGCTGTTCCAGCATGTTTTTTAATGATGCGGCAGTAGGACTACCTTCCATAGAAACAATGACTCCTTCCGTTAACGACTTGTACAAATCAAATTCATTCATCGGATCAACGGATTGCAGGGGAGCAATCAGTGCTGGAGAGTTTGCGTTTTGTCGAATGAAACTAGTCCGGTAGTTTTGGAAGGACTGTAATTTGGGGCGGAAAAATGCATCGAGTTCTCTTACTTTTTCAGGATCTACGTTAGCTACTTGCTGAACAGAGTCCCGAAGCGCATTAAAGCTGTTGACTTCTCTGAAAAATAACATCATTTGTGTACTGGCTTCGTTTCCGATGATGTTAGTATAGTACAAAAGATTTTTTCCGTCTCCATATACCTGAATAGTATCCGGAGAATTGATTGCCAGATTAATGGTTTGCTCGCCTACACGGAGTACATAAAAGTCTTTATTGGGAACCGTATAGTTGATGGAAAAATTTCCTTTTTCATCAAGGGAAGCAGAGGTAAAGTCCTTATAGGAGTTGTTCCCCTGAAAAACGGATAAACTGATTTCTTTTACGTCTGTATTGAAAATCTGCCCTGAAATTACGACAGGTAACTCCTGTTGGGCAATATAAATACCTGAATAGATGAATAGTGATAAAGTCGTGAACAAATGGGGTAATTTCATCATTTCGTTTTTGGTTTTCAATTTACAAAAAATAATCCTATCGGTTATTTACCGAGTAATTCGATCAATTTTTGTTCCAATTCTGCTCCTCTCAGATTTTTTGCTAGTATGACTCCATTTTTATCCAGTAATACTGTGTGAGGAATTCCGTTGAATTTGTACAATTGAACTACTAATGAATTCCAACGCATCAGATCTGAAACATGGTTAGGCCATACTAATCCGTCTTTCTGGATTGCTTCTTTCCAGTTAGAGGCATTGTCATCCAGTGAAACACTGTAAACAGTAAAGCCTTTATCTTTATACTGATGGTATAAACGTACCACATTAGGATTTTCTCGTCTACAGGGACCGCACCAGGATGCCCAGAAGTCAATCAGCACGTAATTTCCCCGAAGTGAAGACAGTCTGAGTTCTTCACCATTTGGTGTGTCAAGAAGTATATCAGGAGCCGTATCACCGATGTCTACCGGTTTGTTAAGGTCTCCGTAGAAAGCAAGTCTTTCCTGATATTTTTCATATTGTACCAGAGAACCTTCCCAGGAAGTAATCTGCTGTTGAAGTGAAGTTGTAAAGCTGGCATCCGGATACTCTTTTTTGTAGGATGAGTACACTTTTTTCAGCACTTCCATGTTACTTTTTTCCCAGAACTGAAATCCGTTATTCGGAAAGAGTTGTGCGGTTAGCACCTGATTAAGAGGGGAGGAAGGGTTTTCATCAATATATTCGATTGCGAATACTTCTAATGAACGTTTTTCCTTCATTAGTTGACGCATTAAGTCATTGATACTGGAAGTGTCTGAAGGATCTTGTTGCTGAATTCGTTGAATTAGCGGCTCCTGTTCTTTCAGGAATGTACTGAGCAATTCCATGTATTCATTCATAACAGAAGCGTAAGGGACATTAGAAACTGAGTAATTTGCACTCATATTCGGGTAACCGGTTTCTATATACACGGAGTCATTCCCACCTAGCGGAATTGGAGTACCGTTTGTGTTATCAACTACCAGCTGACAATAGAGAAGTTCTTTTGGAGCTGTTAGGTGAAATGTACCTTCTCTGTTAATTTCATAAGCAGACAAAGGATTCCATCTCTGTCCGTCAAAAGCCATTAACTTTATTGTTTTCCCTTCAGCTCCCGGAATTTTTCCGGCCACTATCTGACGTTCATTGTCGGATTGAACTACGTCATCTTCTTTCTTTTCTCCTGAGCAGGAAAATAAAAGCAAGACTGAAACGGATAGGGAGACAAAAAGTTGTTTATTCATGACAGTATTATTTTTCTAACAATTCACGCATTAGTTTATTGGCTGCTTTCGGATCTGCTTTTCCTTTGGATACTTTCATTAATTGTCCCATAAAGAATCCAACAAGTTGTTTTTCTCCGTTTTTATAGCGTTCAACTTCACCTGGATTATTTTCCATTACTTCTATGATAAACCCTTTTATACTTGATTCATCATTTTCCTGAAGGAGATTCATCTCTTCAGCTACCTGAAGAGCCGTTTTATTCGGAGTATTGATCAATTCGGGAAAGATACGTTGAGAAGCAACCGAATGAGAAATCTTCCCTTCTTCGATTAGCTTGATAATCTCTGCAATGCGTATGGCTGAAACAGGAAAATTTTCTATTTCAATTCCCATTTGGTTTAAGTAGGATTTAACTTCTACCATTACCCAGTTTGCTGCCGATTTATAGTTTTGCGTATTTTCAATCAACTGCTCAAAATACAACGCAATCCCTTTGTTATCAGTAAGAACCAAAGCGTCGTATTCCGACAGGCTTAATTCCTGTGTATATTTCATGAAAAGATCACGCGGAAGAGCTGGTAGTTTGCTTTTTACGGATTTGATGTAGGATTCGGTAACTTGTAAAGGTAATAAATCCGGTTCCGGAAAATAACGATAATCATTGGCTGCTTCTTTCGAACGCATCGCTATAGTTATTCCTTTAAGCGCATCAAAAGAACGTGTTTCCTGAAAAAGAGTTTCCCCGTTTTCAACAGCCTGTATCTGACGTTCTACCTCGAACTCAATGGCGCGCTGAACATTTCGCATAGAGTTCATGTTTTTGACCTCTACTTTTGTCCCAAAAGTGGAGCTTCCTTTCAGACGTACAGATACATTGGCGTCACAACGAAGCGATCCTTCTTCCATATTCCCGTCACAAATGTCAAGGTAGCGAACCAGTTTACGAACTTCGGTAACGTAGTTATAAGCTTCCTGAGAGCTTCTGATATCCGGTTCGGAAACGATTTCAAGAAGAGGAACTCCCGCACGGTTAAGATCGACCAGTGTATCAAAAGGATCAACATCGTGAATACTTTTTCCGGCATCTTCCTCCATGTGAATACGTGTAAGGTTCACTGCTTTTTCCTCCCCGTTTTCGTCTTTTATGAAGATGTGACCACCTGTACAGATAGGAGTTGTATCCTGTGTAATCTGATAACCTTTGGGAAGGTCAGGGTAGAAATAATTTTTTCTGGCATAATGCATGGTCGGGGCGATGTCGGCATCTACAGCCAGTCCCAAACGAACAGCATACTCGATTACCTTCTTATTGGGGCGAGGCAGTGTTCCGGGATGTCCCAGAGAGATAACACTGACGTTTGTGTTGGGAGCAGAGCCATATTCATTGGCATCATTGGAATAGGCTTTTGATTGTGTCAAAAGCTGAGTATGTACCTCGAGTCCAATAACCACCTCATATTTATCACGGATAGATTTATCTAACATATTTGTTTCTTAGATTCTACTAATCAATTCTTTCATTATCAGTGTCATTTTGGGCTCCTGACGGGAAGCTACATTGATGACATCCTGAACACTTACTTTTTTAATTTTTCCTGGTACTCCCAGGTCGGTAATGATAGAAATCGCAAACGTTGGTATTTCCATGTGTCGGGCTACGATTACTTCCGGCACTGTTGACATTCCTACAGCATCTGCTCCGATTACACGAACATATTTGTATTCAGCCGGAGTTTCTAATGTCGGCCCTGTTAATCCTAGATAAACACCTGTAGAAACTTTGATACTGTTTTCCTGTGCTATTTTTTGAGCGAGCTCAATCATCTCCGTGTCGTAAGATTCACTCATGTCAGGGAATCGCGGCCCCAATTCATCAATGTTCTTACCGATTAGCGGATGAGAAGGCATCAGGTTAATATGATCATTTATGACCATGATCTCTCCAACTTCAAAGTCAGGATTAACTCCTCCCGAAGCATTCGAAACAAATAAGCGCTGAATTCCAAGAATTTTCATCACCCGAACAGGAAAGGTAACCTCCTGCATAGAATACCCCTCGTAGTAATGAAAACGTCCCTGCATCGCAACGACGGATTTTCCTCCGAGTCTTCCCAGAATCAATTTCCCTTTGTGACTTTCAACTGTAGAAACAGGGAAATGAGGAATACTTTCATAAGGAATTTCATCAACAACTTCGATTTCTTTCACCAAGCCACCCAGCCCGGTTCCAAGAATGATACCAATTTCAGGCTGTATGGATGTTTTACTCTGAATAAATTCAGCTGCTTCGTTTATGGCTTTCAACATATTGTATTATTTCATTAGTAAACTTTCCACTGGCTTCAATATTGACCTCTATCGGGAGCATGAACCAGGGGAATTTATTTATCTCATGTTTAAACTCTTCTGTAAGCAGACGCATAGCATCTTTTACCGTTGTCACGATAATTGCTTTTTCGGGGGTAAAATTACGGAATATTTCGTGAACGCGATGGATATCTTGGAGGGAAAAACGATGGTGGTCGGGGAATACTACCGGAGTAATTTTTGCTTCCAAAGATAAATATTCCCGGATGGGTATGGGATTAGCAATTCCTGTTACAAGAATGATCTCTGAAATATCCGAAGATTTTGAGTGTCCTGATAGTGGAATTAGTGAGCCATAAACAACAGAAGAAAAGAAAACCTGTTGCGGATTGTGAAACGTTGAACGATAGTGTTTTTTGTTTCGTTCAGATACTTCCGGAGGGCATTTGGAAAAAACACAAAGGTCAGCTCGTTTTTCTCCGTTCTTCCACTCTCTTAAGTTCCCCGCAGGTAGCACAAAGTCGTTAAAAAAAGGACGAGAGTAATCACTGATAAGAATCGACAGACCAGCCTTAACAGCTCTGTGCTGAAAGGCATCGTCCAGTAAAATTACATCAGTATCCGGGAACTGTTCCAGTATCTTTTCAATACCTGTTTTTCGTTTTTCACAAACAACTACCTGCACATCGGAACCGAATTTCGATTTGTACTCCAGAGGTTCGTCTCCGACATTTGTTGCAGTAGAATCTGTCGTGACAACTAAAAAACCTTTCGTTTTTCTTCCATATCCTCTGCTGAGAATAGCGATGTTATACTTGTCCTTAAGAAAGGATGCCAGATATGCTACATGAGGCGTTTTTCCTGTTCCTCCAACACTAAGGTTTCCGACGATAATGGAGGGGACAGGGATTTCATAAGAAGAGAAAATACCGATTTTATACAACAGGTTGCGGACTCCGGTGATCGTACCGTAAAGAATTGAAAACGGCAACAATATAAGTCTCCATCGGTTCATAGGAATCAAAGGTAATAAAATTGTAAGTCTGTAATGTCAATAAGAGCAAGGACATTGAATAATGTTCTCTTCAACCTTTCGGAAATGAAATATTTACATATATTTGGTTTATGAGGTGTAGCTTATCTTTTTACAGGATACTGACTCGTCCTGAGCTTTTATGCGGCCTGTTTTTGTTGTTGGTATTTGCTTCATCAGCGCAGGATGATAAAGCATCGTCTGTAAGTATATACCGATCGAAAGCAGATGCTTTTTATGGGACAAATCCGGATTCATCGCTACATTATATCAAGCTGGAAGAAGAGCAGGTTAAAAAAGCATTTTCCAGAGAAAATAAGGAAGAGTATCATAATTCTCTCGGGGAGATAAACTACTTTATTGGAGTTCTGTATCACAGGATGGGGGAATTTGATGAAGCTATGGAAGCATACAGGGTTGCTTTGCAACAATACCTGCAAGGCGGAGATCAGAGAGGGCTTTCACTCACTTTAAGTACCATAGGAATTACTTACATGTCTCGTGGAGATTATGTGAAGGCGTTGAAATATTTTAAGTTAGCTCTCCGAATCAAGGAGCGGATAGGGGATAAACAGGGAGTAGCTTATGTTTTGAATAATATCGGTGTTGTTTTCAGAGATTTGGGAGATTATGATGCTTCTGTTGACTATTTTAAACGTTCCTACCTGATTTATGAAGAAATAACAGATTCATCCGGAATGGCTATGATCCTGAATAACCTGGGGGCTTGTTTTAGCAAGGACGAAAAGTTCTCTGTAGCACGAGAAAAGTATCTGGAAGCTTTAACATTGAGAAAAGCATTAAAAGATACGGTCAATATGGCTTCTACTCTGAATAACCTTGGAGTTGTTTCTTTTCGAATGAAAGAGTTTGGAGAAGCACAGGGATATTATGATGAATCATTACAAATTGTCGAGCGTTTCAGGGATTTAAAGGGAATGGGACATACATATCTGAACCTTGCGGAATTATATTCTGAAAGCGAACAACAAAATAAAGCGATAGCAATGGCTAAAATGTCGCTTGAATTGGGAACAAAAGTTGAGAATGTTGAGATACAGCGTCGCAGTTCCAGATTGTTGGCAAAATTATATGATGAAAAAGGGGAGTCCGGGCTGGCGGCAGATTTCTATGAACGCTCATTGAAACTACAGGAAGATCAGACAAGTGACGAGTTGAGAAAAGCAGCCTTAAAAGAAGCTGTGAAATTTGACTTTGAAAAACAAATGGCTTATGAGCGAATGAGTCAGGCAAATAAAGAGAAGGAGAAGAAAAGAGATGCTAACCGACAAAAGCTGATAACTACTTTGGTTTCGGTTATGCTATTACTTGCCATTATTGCGATCATTGTAGTGTTGAATCGACTGGCTGTGGTGAATCGAAAGAATAAAATTATAGAAGCGCAAAATCACGAACGTCAATTACTTCTGAAAGAAATACACCACCGGGTAAAGAATAATTTCCAGATCATTTCCAGTTTACTCCGTTTGCAGGCCGGGAATCAGGATGATGAGCACGTTGTGGAGGCATTTAATGAAGCTGTGCAGCGTATTCAGTCTTTAGCTATTGTTCATGAAATGATCTACAAGCAGGAAGATTTTTCTAACATTAGCACAACTGAATATTTTCAAACTTTAATCAGAAACCTTGAGGCGTTGACTCTGGATAAAAGGGTTGTTTTTACTTTCAAAGATGAGTTGGGGGCGTTGGATAGTGAGTTGCTTTTTCCTCTCGGTATAGTTATTAATGAGTTGGTTACTAATTCTTATAAACACGCTTTCGGAAAGGATGTAAATATTCAGCCCCGGATTGAAATTAGACTAAAAAAAGAAGATGACCTGATCTATTTGTATTATCGTGACAATGGAGTCGGCTTTGAAATTAATGAAAGAAGCAAGTCGTTTGGAATGGAATTGATTCGTACGATCATTGAGCAGTTTGACGGTGATCTTGAAAAGGTTAAAACAGAGGATGGACTTTCCTTTATCCGGCTGACTATCCGGCCGGATTCTGCCTGATCTGGTTTCAGGAGTAAACATTGTTGTACTTTTGTGGCAGATAAATAAGCTATGAAGATAAAAGATATAACAGATTTTTTAGAGCGAAAAGCACATCTGGCAACTCAGGAAAGTTATGATAATAGTGGTTTGTTGGTAGGAGATAATCAACAGCAGGTTACGGGAGTTCTTATCTCGCTGGATTGCACGGAAGATATTATTGACGAAGCCGTTCGGAAGGGATGTAATCTGATTGTTTCTCATCATCCGATTGTGTTTAAAGGTTTGAAGTCCCTGACCGGTAAAAATTATGTAGAACGAACAGTCATAAAAGCTATTCAGTCCGGGGTTGCTTTGTATGCAATCCATACCAACCTTGATAATTACAGATTTGGTGTGAATTTTGAAATAGGGCAGCGATTAGGGTTGAGTAACCTGAGTGTTTTATCTCCTGTAAAAGGAAAGTTGAGTAAACTGGTTACATATGTACCTAAATCACATTTTGAACCGGTACGAGAGGCTGTTTTTTCAGCTGGAGCGGGGACTATTGGTGAATATGATAAATGCAGTTTTTCATCAGAGGGATTGGGATCTTTTCGCGCACTTGAAAATGCCAGCCCGTATGTAGGAGAAAAAGGACAACTGCATGAAGAATCTGAAATCCGGTTGGAAGTGGTTCTTCCGGAATACCGTGAGGGAAGTGTTGTGAAAGCAATGCTAGCTGCTCATCCTTATGAAGAAGTGGCGTATGATCTTTTCCCGTTAAAAAATGAAAATCAATTCGAAGGTGCCGGAATGGTAGGTGAGTTAGATACTCCTGTGGAGATGATAGCTTTTCTGGAAAAAGTAAAGCAAGAATTTTCCTGTGGAACAATACGTTATACGGATCTTGTGAAAAAGGAAGTGAAAAAGGTTGCTTTTTGTGGAGGATCAGGTAGTTTTTTACTTAATCAGGCGATTCGTTCAGGAGCAGATTTATTTATCACAGGAGATTTTAAATATCATGAATTTTTTGATGCTGATGGTCATATCGTTATCGCTGACATCGGGCATTATGAAAGTGAGCAGTTTACAATTGAATTAATTGGTGATAGTATCAGGAAAAATTTTACTACCTTTGCCGTTCATTTGACAGAGTTAAATACGAATCCAGTAAATTATCTATAGCGCATGGCTACTAAAGCAAAGAAAAACGAAGCGAGTATAGCTGAAAAATTAGATGCACTATTCAATCTTCAGAAGATTGATTCTGAAATCGACCGAATCAGAACCATTCGCGGTGAGTTGCCTCTTGAGGTAGAGGACCTAGAGGATGAAATAGAAGGACTTTCAACACGGGTTGAAAAGTTGGAAGGTGAATTGTCAGACGCAGAGTCGGCAATAGCAGGTTATAAGAATACGATCAAAGAAGCTACTGCGGCTATTGAAAAATACAAGGAGCAGCAAAACAATGTTCGTAATAACCGTGAATATGAATCGTTGAGTAAGGAGATTGAATTCCAGACGTTGGAGATTCAGTTGAGTGAAAAGCGTATTAAGGAAGCAAAATCCGATATCGAGAACAAAAAAGAGGTTGTTGCTACCGTTAAAGAAACGTTGGAACGAAGAAAAGGAGATCTTGATGCGAAAAAAGGAGAGTTGGATGAGATCGTAGCTGAAACACAGAAGGACGAAGAAGATCTTGTAAAGAAATCAGAGAAAGCTCGTCAGTCAATCGATGACCGTCTTCTTTCTGCTTATGAGCGTTTACGTTCTAATTCAAGAAATGGTCTTGCTGTAGTTCCGATCGAACGAGATTCTTGTGGTGGATGTTTTAATAAGATCCCACCTCAACGTCAAATGGATATTCAGGCTAAGAAAAAAGTTATCGTTTGTGAGCATTGCGGACGAATCCTTGTTGGTCAGGATATGATTGAAGATATTTAATCTTTCAATATAATTGAATAAAAAAGGTTGTCGATGATTCGACAACCTTTTTTTATGAGTTGAAAGTTTACTTTGTTACTTAAAGTCAACCAGTTCGATCCGGAAAACAAGAGTTGTGTACGGTTGAATTCCTTGTGTTCCCTGATGACCATAACCTAATTCATAAGGAACATACAGTTTGTAAATACCACCTTTTCGCATCAACTGTAATCCCTGTTGCCATCCCTGGATCACTCCGTTTAGAGGAAAGCTAACTGGTTCAGGTTCCTGTGCATTTGATTCTACAACCTGTCCGTTTATTAATGAAAGCGTATAGTAAACCGAAACAGTAGAGTTCAAAGTGGGTTTTGCTCCTGTACCTTCTTTGATTACCTCAAACTGTAGTCCGTTGTCAGCAGTTGTAACTTCAGGACGTTGTTTGTTTTTCTCCAAAAATGCTTCTCCTTCTTTTTTCGTGAGCGAGCTAAAGTATTCAGAGATGATAGATACCTGATCGTTAATCGGAATCAGAGTGTCGTAATCAAAAGTACCGTCTTTAAATCCTTTTTTGATCAGATCGGCATTCAATTGATCGAAAACCCCTCTTTTAGCTAAAGAGAAACGAATTTCAAATCCTCGCATAAAGCCCATACAATCCGAAGCTCTGTTAGGTTTGATATGCATCGTGTCAAATGAGCCCGGAGTTCCAAAATAGGTAGAAAGTAGTTCATTGCAATCATCCGCTCTACTGGAGTCCGAAGAAGCGATCCCGGCGTAGAAACCATTTTTTAATGCTTCCTTATTAAAGTATTGACTGTATTTCTCCGAATCCGTGTACTCGCGCAAGTCTCCTGCTGAGTTAAAACCAATAGAATACGCTACTTTATCATCCAGAGTCGTAATTTGAAGATCGTCAAATTCATTACTTGTGGTAATAATCGAATTCTTTCCTTCTGTATCTTCCGTTTCCGTATTCTTTTCTCCACACGAGAATAAAAGGACCGGCAACGAAAGAAGTAGTGCTGTCTTTTTCATTAGGCAACTGAAATTAATTCTACATCAAATATTAATGTCATGAAAGGCTTGATCGCTCCACCCGGATGCGGATTTGCTCCGTACGCCAGTTCCTGAGGAATGTATAAACGGTATTTGGCACCTTCTGACATTAACTGAAGTGCTTCTGTCCATCCTTGAATAACCTGATGAACTCCAAATTGAGCAGGCGTTCCGCGCTCGATAGATGAATCAAATACAGTTCCGTCGATTAAAGTTCCGTGGTAGTGAACAGTTACTGTGTCCGACGCTGAAGGTTTTTTACCATTTCCTTCTGTAATAACTTCATACTGAAGACCACTTTCAGTTGTGTGTACACCTTCCTTTTGTGCATTTTCTTTCAGGAAGTTCTCTCCCTCGACTTTAAACTGCTCAAATTGTTTGGTTGTTTTCTCCTGAATAAACTCCTGAATAATCTGATTTGCCTGTTCAGCATTAAATTCCGGTGCATTTTGATCAAGTATATCGGTTAACCCTTTCAAGAATCGCTGAGGGTCAATCTCAGTCAAATTCTGTCCGATTAAGCTCCCGGCTACACTCATACCGAGGCAATAACTTGCATCCTTTACATTGTGTGACATAAATCTTAATTTTTTACAAAGATAATCTTATCCTGTAATTTGTCAGGGAGAGTTATTCGTGTCTCTCTGATTTCAGCTGAAATTCCTGATACTCGTTAAGTAAGATGGGCTTTTATCTAAAAGAAAACCCTCGCCGGGTAGACGAGGGTCGTATCTGATTTGTATCAAAATAGTTTATTCGATGTTTCCAAACTTCTCAATAACAGGTTGAGTAACTCCGGTGTTTGAGAAACCTCCGTCATGGAAAAGGTTTTGCATGGTAACGTAACGGGTAAGGTCCGAGAACATTGCCACACAATAGTCGGCACACGCCTCAGCAGATGCATTTCCAAGTGGTGACATCTGGTCCGAGAAATTAATGAATTCATCAAACCCTTTAATCCCCTGTCCGGCAGTTGTTACTGTCGGAGATTGAGAGATTGTATTCACACGTACTTTTTTCTTAATTCCGTAGTGATAACCAAAGCTTCTTGTGATAGATTCCAACAGTGATTTGGCGTCTGCCATATCATTGTAATCCGGGAAAATACGCTGTGCGGCAATATACGTAAGCGCTACAACAGAACCCCATTCATTCAACGCATCCATTTTATGAGCCGTAGCCAGTGTCTTATGAAGAGATCCGGCAGAAATGTCAAGTGTCTGGTTGTAAAACTTATAATCAATACCTGTATAGTGTTTCCCTTTTCGCACATTTGGTGACATCCCAATCGAGTGAAGAACGAAATCGATCTTACCTCCCAGGTGTTCCATTGCTTTAGAAAATAGATTCTCAAGATCTTCAAGGCTTGTTGCATCAGCAGGAATAACCAGGCTGTTTGTTTTTTCAGCCAGATCGTTAATAGCTCCCATTCGCATAGCAATTGGTGCATTGGTTAATACAAACTCAGCTCCTTCTTCATGTGCTTTCAGAGCCACCTGCCACGCGATAGACATATCGTTTAACGCCCCGAAGATGATTCCTCTTTTACCTTTTAATAGATTATTAGCCATAATGATTAATTTCTGTTCTAGTTGGGGGCAAATTTATAATAAAAATCGATTACCCGTTCCAATCGGAAAAAACTACCCTGTTTCCCGGTTGAGGTTCTCGCTTTGGTTCTTATTTCTTCTGAACGTTTGGTTTTTCGAAAATATAGCGTAAATTTGCACCCTTGAATTAGTTTTTTTATATTATTAACCGGGGTTTCGCACTCCAACTAATAAAAATTATGGCAACAAAAATCAGATTGCAAAGACACGGTAAAAAGCGTAAGCCTTTTTATCACATTGTTATCGCTGATGCGAGAGCAAAGAGAGATGGTAAGTTTATCGAGAAAATCGGTACATACAACCCGAACACCAATCCTGCAACAATCGATGTCGATTTTGATCGTGCGTTAAACTGGGTTCAGACTGGGGCTGAAATGACTGATACAGCTCGTGCAATTCTTTCTTACAAAGGTGTATTGTTCAAAAACCACCTTGTAAAAGGAATGCAGAAAGGTGCATTGACTGAAGAGCAGGTTGAAACAAAGTTCAACGAGTGGCAAGCTGCTAAAGAAGCTAAAATTACTGCTAAGAAAGATAACCTTTCGAAAGCAGAGCAGGATGCATTGGAGAAGCGTTTGGCTGCTGAAGCAGAAGTAAATGCTGCCAGAGCGAAAGCAATTGAAGCTAAAAACGCTCCTGAAGAGGAAGTAGTTGAAGAGGCTGAAGTTCCTGCAGAAGAAGCAGCAACAGAGGAAACTCCAGCTGCAGAAGGTGGTGAAGAAGAGACTGCTGCCGAGTAAAAAGAGATGACGAAAGAGGAATGTTACTTGTTGGGTAATGTCGCCCGTCTCTACGGGTTCAAAGGTGAAGTAATGATTTACCTGGATGTAACCGATCCTCTTGAGTATAGCGAATTGGAGTCAGTTTTCGTGGATATTCACGGACAACTGACTCCTTTTTTTATTGAATCAATTCGGATTCAGAATAAGAATTTTGCCCGTGTTCGATTTGAAGGTGTGACCACTGAAGATGAGGCAAAAGAGATTTTGAAAAAAGAACTATACCTACCACTTTCATTTCTTCCGGAACTGGAAGGAACTTCTTTCTATGATCATGAAGTTATTGGTTTTGATGCGGTAGAAACCCATTTTGGACAGGTTGGAAAAGTGGTTGCGATTTTAGATCACGCAGCAAACCCGCTTATTCAGATTGATGCCAAAGGAACAGAAGTATTAATTCCACTTTCCTCTGATACGGTGTCAAAAGTCGACCGATCAAATAAAACGCTTCATTTTACCGCTCCTGAAGGTTTGATAGAACTCTATCTGTCCGGAGAAGAAGCAGAAGATAAAGATCAGTAATGTCACTTTTTCGTTTCAAACATTTTTCTGTAGAGCAGGAAGGATGTGCAATGAAGGTTGGTACCGACTCTATGATTTTTGGTGCCTGGCTGGAAGTGGATCCTTTTCCGAAAACTATTTTGGATGTAGGGACAGGTACTGGGGTGTTGTCACTTATGATGGCACAAAAGTATCCTAGTGCAAAAATTGATGCCGTTGAAATTGATCCAAAAGCCTGTCAGGTAGCGCAAGCAAATTTCAGAACGAATCAACTAGGTGAAAATTGTTCGGTTTGGGAACAGGACTTCTTAGTACTACCCGAAGACAAAAAGTATGATCTGATCTTGTCTAATCCTCCGTTTTTTGAGAATGCTTTGAAGTCAGGGAGAGAGCAAAAAGACAAAGCACGTCATACGGATTCATTACCCTTATCTTCCTTTTTCGAGAAATCATTCCGGTTGTTAGCAGACGGAGGTACTTTAGCACTGGTTCTCCCGGCAGATACAATGGGAAAATACCAGAAAGCGATTGCAGGTTTGTATGTGCATTCTGAATTAACGGTATATGCAAAAGATGAGTTGGTCAAAAGAAAGTGTGTTACTTTCAGGAAATCCCCTACCAACCCAATAACACAACAGAGTCTGATTGTTCGGGAAAAAAGCGGGATGTATTCTGATGCATATATTGAATTGACGAAAGAATTTCACGGAACAGAATTGAAAAAATCTATATCCTGATTTCTACTTCCGAACTGTTTTTTTTCGCATCATTGTACTATGAATACAACGGTTATCTATTCTGTTATTATAGCTGTAGTTATAATAACGACAATTTATCGTAGAAGAATACTGAAACCTGAAAACCAAAACAAATCATGGTATTATAACAATCGTGTTCTTGTTGCTTTACTTGCAATGGTTATTGTTCCGGTTATAACACTAAACGTTTTTATACCGGATAAAGAAAACCTTACCCCTGAAGAAGCGATTTCCCTGGGAAGCAAATATGAAAACAGAAATTTATACCTGAGAGGGCTGAGAGAAAAGGCAATAGCCAGTCCCAATGATATGCGGGCACAAATTGAATACATTCAGGAGTTTTCCTATAAGCAAACAGAAGCTGAAATAAACTGTAATTCTCTTATCAATCTGTATGGTGATTCGGAAGAGATACATAAGCGAATGGCTTATGAATACGCGATGTACTTTTGCGGGGAGAAAGAGATGAATATTGCTTATCTGAACACCCTTCCGGATACAATGGCGTTTGTAAACTTCATGAAGTCGGTATACTATATTCAAAATAAACGACCTGAAGAAGCTGAAATATCTTTACTACAAGAGGAGAAGGTAAATCCTGGCTTTGAGCAAACGTATATAATGCTTTACCAGATGTATTGGTTGGAGACTTCCGATTCATTGCAGTCACTTATGCAAAACAGGGACAGAAGTAAATACTTACCGAATCAGATTCAGAATGATTATCACTTTTTGAATGGAAACTGGGAGCTTTATTTTGTCAATTTATTGGATTGGAGACTTTCCGGAGTCGGACTGTTTACGTTTATAGCGGCTTTCGTTATCTCATTTATTTGGGTTATCTTTTTGCGTACAATGGATATGTACAACCGGGAAAAATGGCGGGATATTTTGATTGTATTTGTGCTAGCCTGTTTTTCGACTTTCTTATGCTTGCCGATTTATGATTATGCCCGGTTAGTTGCCAATTGGACCCTGAATGGGGACGTATGGAACGATTTTATGTATTGTACGGTGGTTATTGGTGGAGGAGAGGAGTTGGTAAAGGTGATTCCGTGGATTCTTTTTGGGATATATGCTAAAAAATTACGGGAGCCATTCGATTATATTCTTTATGCTTCTGTTTCTGCACTTGGTTTTGCATTTGTAGAAAACCTAATGTACCTGGAGCATTATGAAAACATAGTGGTGCGCTCAATTATGTCAACGGTCGGACATATGTTTGATGCGGCTATTGTAGCATATGCTTTTATCATAGCCCGGTTCCGTATGCCTAAAGACTCTGTCTGGAAATGGCTGGTTATTTTAGGAGGTTTCATAGTATCTATGCTGGCGCATGGATTTTACGATTACTGGTTGATAAGTCCTGCTGCAAAGGGCTTTGGTGCGATAACTATTGTCTTCTTTCTTCTGTCATTGCGCGTTTGGTTCTATTTCAAGAACAATGCTATGAACCATTCTCCTTTTTTTGCGGGAAATCAAAAATTCAGAATAACATTGCAACAAGATATACTGACCATTTCAATGGTGACTATCTTAATGCTGCAATTTGTTTTTATGAGCCTGGAAGTAGGAGCTTTAAGTGCGATGCCAACTTTCATCAGTGGTGCGGTGTATGTTGGAATTTTTGTTGTATTTATTTCGGTAGAGTTGGACAACTTTAAATTGGAAAGAGGAGTTTGGAAGCGTTTCAATTTGAGAAGGAAGTTTGGTTCGGGAAAATTGAAAAGACTGTTACATTACTTCAGTAACCATGGATACACTACCCAGGATTCTCGGACAGTGGTTACGAATCTTTCCGGGTTAAAATTACGTCTTTTCGCTCCTAAAACGAACCCGTATATTGGAGGTAAACTACCGGTTTCTGGTGAGTGTATCCGAATGATTGAGGTTGGAGGTAGCCCGGATTGGTATGTGTTTAAGTTAAACACACCTGTTGCATTTGGGAGTTATGTTCAGGATACGATTATTGTACGAAACAAACGATCGGATCAATCATTGACAGAAGATAAAGTAGAAATTTATTTTATGTTCATCCCATACCCTGAGTTATTGACCAGAAGCAAAATAGCGATTGAAGAACTCCGCTACGCAGGAAGGGCATATTCGCGACCTATTATTGACTAAAATATTAGTCGTTGTTAGCTTGTGTTTTTTCCAGAAACACGGTTTCAAAGTCAGTACTTTCTGTTTGTAGCATCCGGTCATAAAAAGTGAAATATAAGCCGAAATTTTTTGTGTAGTATTTGTGATGCTGACTATGGTGTGTCGCTCCGAT
This sequence comes from Wandonia sp., assembly GCF_984588085.1. Taxonomy (NCBI): domain Bacteria; kingdom Pseudomonadati; phylum Bacteroidota; class Flavobacteriia; order Flavobacteriales; family Crocinitomicaceae; genus Wandonia; species Wandonia sp. The sequence continues at coordinate 31,141 of NZ_CFIGVI010000012.1, read as the reverse complement.
TACCCATTTACCTATTCCGGTTCGGGCCATCCATCCTGGATAAATTTCGATATTAAGGTGGTTAATGGTAGCAGATACGGTCATTAATACCAGTAGAAAAAATAAGCTATAGATGTGTAAGGGAACAGCTAATGTTACCAGAGGGATAATTAGAGCTTGTAGCAGAGTCTCCAGGGGATGAAAAGAGAAAGAAGTCCAGGCAGATGTGATAATACTATCATGGTGTACTTTGTGAAAGTGTCTGAAGACTTTCGGGTGATGCATCCACCTGTGCAGAAAATAATAATAAGTTTCATGTAAGAACAATACCAGCAGTATACTCAGTGGAATGTACCAGATGTCGTGAAGAGAAAACTGATCGTATAACAACGTTTTATTTTCGGTATAAGCATATAAAAGGAGGGTGCCGGATATCGCAAAAATAAAGGACGATAAACACGACCACATTACTTCTTTCCATTTCTGAGAAGGAGGATGTAATGAAGTATTGATTTTTCTTGTTGTCATTGTATTTTGCAAAATGCGGTCAAATACAAGGATGAAAATTCCACAGATGATAACGTAGCGAAAAAATATAGCAAGGAATGTTACTAATATGAAGCGCAGAACCGACACCGGATCTTCAAAATTAATAATGTCCTCTAATGTCATTGTTATGGATTGTATTCTTCAAGAAAAGTAGCTGCCTGTTGTATGCTCTGAATCGTAACCTGTGTTGTAAAACCATGTCCTTCTCCAGTAAAAAACTGGTGGAAATGAGGCACAGAATACGTTTGTAAAGTATCCAATAGCATTTCGCTCTGACTCATAGGAACGACATCGTCATTGGTTCCGTGAAAAAGGACAGTGGGAACAGAATTAGAAGTAATATAATTGATCGGACTGGAACTGGAATAGAGTTCCGGTAAATTTGTCGGGGTACCTCCGGTTAAGGCAGACAAAACATAAGTGGAGAACCAGTTGTAACTATAAAATGAAGCCAATTCGGTAGGAGGGAAGTAGCTGATTGTAGCTTTAATAAAACCATCTGTATTATGTTTGTAAGCCTGGAGCAGACATAAATGACCTCCGGCACTGGCACCGGCAATGACTGCTTTATCGGAAATATTCCATTCGTTCAGATGTGATTGAATATATTCTACCGCCAGTTTGATGTCGTTTTCCTGATCGGGAAACATATGGTCAGTAGTTGTGGAAGTATATAGTCTGTAATTTACAGCAATATAAGCATAGTCCGGTAAATAGTAATCCAGAGATGATTTGAGGTTAGCAAACTCAGATTTATCTCCTTCCATCCACGCGCCGCCATGAATCCAAATGAAAAGTTTTGTTGTCTCACTGGTACGTCCGGCGGGAAGGTAAATGTCCATCCGGTTTCTTTCATCCGGTCCGTAAGAAATATTTTTTAGTACTTTTTCCTGAGAAGCATCATTCACAGGATCTTTTTCCTTTTTTTTACAAGAAACAATCAATATTCCAAAAATAAAGAAATAGAGTAAGAAAGGAATTGTTTTCATACTTTGCGTTTTATCTAAAACGCTGAAAAATAGGAAAATATTTTTAGTAGTAAAAGATCCCGAAGGTGATTTTTTCTCCTTCGGGATGTATTGCAGTTATGCTTCGAAAATTTCAATCTTGTCGATCGTATCACCCTGGCGTATAGCATCCAGTGTTTCCAGCCCTTCAATCACTTTTCCGAAAACAGTATGATTTCTGTCAAGGTGTGCTGTATTTTTACGGCTGTGGCAAATGAAAAACTGTGAACCTCCAGTATTTCTTCCGGCGTGTGCCATAGAAAGAACGCCTCTGTCGTGAAACTGATTGTCTCCGTCCAGTTCACAGTCAATGCTGTATCCGGGACCGCCTGCACCGGTTCCGTCCGGACACCCTCCCTGAATAACAAAATCAGGAATAACGCGATGCCAGTTTAAACCATTATAAAATCCGTCATTTGCCAGTTTTTTAAAATTGGCTACTGTGTTAGGAGCGTCCTTTTCGTAAAACTCAACAATCATTTCACCTTTGTTGGTTGTTATTTTTGCTTTTTCCATTCTATTCATTTTATGCAAAAATCACCATTTTTTTTCACTCCTGAACAGTTTTTCCGGAATAAATTCCTTTTACTCTTCCGTCTTGCAACAGGTAGAATCGTTACCTTTGTGGCATGCAAATTGAACGAATAAATCGCAGCGAATTACCTTTTTTTTCGGAGTTACACTGCAAACTGGCATATCAACAGGAGGCTTTACAAGGGTTTTTGGGAACCCCCTTTTCTAAAGAAGCTTTTGGTGAAGTAATGAGAAGAAAAGATAACCAGTTTACAGCTGATGGCAGGTCACGTTTGGTGGAGGTGCTGAAAGAGCAATATAACCGTTGGGGAATAGTACAAAACGATGCTTTGACCCGTTTGTTGGATGATTCTACGTATACGGTTACAACAGGTCACCAACTTAATCTGATGACTGGGCCGTTATTTTTTATTTATAAAATAGCTCATGTTATTAAACTGGCTAAAGAGCTGAAAGAAGAGTATCCGGATAAGAATTTTGTTCCGGTTTATTGGATGGCTACCGAGGATCATGATTTTGAAGAAATCAATCATTTTCACCTTTTTGGGAAGAAGATAGAGTGGCATACCGGACAGTCGGGGCCTGTTGGACGATATGAAACAGAAAACTGGGATCAATGGCAACAGGAGGTTTTTGGTCTTTTTCCGGATAAAAAAGATGAGTTAGAAGTCTTGTTTAGCCATTATTCAGGAGAGAATCTTGCAGAAGCTACTGCTCGATTAGTACACTATTTATTTGGGAAATACGGAGTGGTGATTATCGACGCGGATCACGCAGACCTAAAAAAATTATTTAGAAAGACCATGGCAAAAGATCTGGTTAGTTCTTTTGCTTTTCATCAGGTTGAAAAAACATCAGCGAAACTACAGGAAATGGGCTTTAAGTCCCAGGTTATGCCTCGTCCGGTAAATTTATTTTTCATTGAAAAAGGACACCGGGAGCGACTTGTTCCGGAAGGAGGAAAAATAAGTATTGAAGGGAAAGGAGAATTTTCTCCCATGGAATTGATGGATTTGCTGGATAGCCGCCCTGAATTGTTTTCCCCGAATGTAGTTCTTCGTCCGCTTTATCAGGAAACGATTCTACCGAATCTTGCCTATATAGGTGGCGGCGGGGAATTAGCTTACTGGTTACAGTTAAAAGGTGTTTTTGAAGAAGTAGAAATTCCCTTCCCGTTATTAGGATTGAGAAGTTCTCTGCAATTTGTTGATAAGAATACAGCAGGGAGAATGGGGGATTTGGGATTGTCATTTTCCGATTTTGCTAAGCGAATAGAGGACTTGCGAAAGGAATACGTTCTGGAGAAGTCAGGAAATGAACTGGATTTTTCGGGTGAAGAAACCTTGCTGGAGCAATTAGAGCAGAGCCTGAAATACAAAGCCGAACAGACTGATGTCTCTCTGGCGGGTATGGTTGGAGGAGAAATGGCGCGGTTCAGAAAATCCCTTGATAACGTAAGAGGAAGATTACTGAAAGCAGAAAAGCAGCGGTTTGAAAACGACTTGAACCGGATGGAGAAGATACAGCAGAAATTATATCCTCAGCAGGGGCTACAGGAGAGATATGATAATTTTCTACCAATGTACCTTAAAAATCCAGATGCTTTTATTGACCAGATTATAGATGTAATTCAGCCGTTTAATCCTGATTTTATTATTGTGGCGGGCGAATAGATCAAAAAAAATGTAAAAACACATATAGTTTACTGGCGACTAATGGGCTGTTTTATATCTTTATAGGCAGAATGAACAGATTATGATAGAAGTTGAAAACTTATACAAAGAATTCACGCTTACTGCCAAACAAAAGAAAGAACTGAATACCAGAGAATCGAAAGCCATTGCAGTTGACAGAATATCTTTTACATGCCAACCGGGAAGAATTTTTTCCTTACTGGGACCAAACGGAGCCGGAAAAACCACAACAATGCGAATGTTGTCGACGATTTATCGCCCAACATCGGGCGGAATCAGAATCGGTGGGGTAGATGCGATAGCATCACCCCAGGAAGCAAGGAAGAAAATTGGTTTTCTAACAGGATCAACAGGATTATATGCGCGTCTGACCCCCAATGAAGTCATTGACTATTTTGGGAAATTGTATCAGGTACCATCTGCTCAACTCAGAGAAAGAAAGCAATACCTTTTCGAATTGTTAAATATGACCGATTTCATTCATAAGCGAATCGGAAAACTGAGTACGGGTATGAAGCAAAAAGTATCAATTTGCCGTACAATGATTCACGACCCTGAAGTGGTAGTTTTTGATGAACCAACCAGTGGACTGGATGTCATTACATCTGCCGGAATTATTCAGTTGATCCGCAATTGTAAAACGCAGGGAAAGACAGTCATATTTTCCAGTCATATCATGTCAGAAGTAGATTTGTTATGTGATGATTTGGCGATCATTCATAAAGGGAAACTGTTGTACAGTGGAACAATGGAAGAATTTAGAGGCAATATGCAGGAAGATAGCCTGACGGGTGAGTTTATACGAATTGTAAATCAGGGATAACATGAAGCAAATAATCACAATTTTTACAAAAGACTTACTAGAAACGTTGCGTGATCGTCGAACATTAATGACAATGATCGTGATCCCGGTACTTTTATTTCCTGTTGTTCTTACTGTATTCGTTAACGTTTCAGAAAGCTTTCAAAAGGATGCTATGACGAAGAAAATGATCATTGCTTATGATCAGCAGTTTGAGAATAACCCGATTGTTACTGCGTTGAAAGCTTTACCTGATAGTTTGTCTAACCTTGATTTTGTTGCCGTTTCTGATCCCGCGGTTATGCAGGAACTTGTTCAGGAAGACAGTGTTCAGGCTGCAATATCTATACCGGTTGGTTTTGATGGAGATATGAAAAACCACAAAACGAGTAAGATAGAAGTATTTGTAAATGCAACAAAAATCGGAAACAAAGAACGGGTAAAAGGATATCTGGATGCGATCTCTGAAGCGATGCGTATTCAGCGTCTCAATGAAATGGAATTGTCTGTTGAGAGTGTGACACCAGTCCAGATAACCTATTCGAATACGGCAAGTGACAAAGAAACATTGGGAAAACTTGCCGGGGGAATATTACCATATTTGTTTATAGCCTTCGGTTTTATCGGGTGTATGTACCCGGCTATTGATTTATTTACGGGGGAAAAGGAAAGAGGTACTATAGAAACCTTGCTGACAACACCGGTTGAACGTTGGAAGATACTGATTGGTAAAATGATTGTTGTGGTTTTGTCCGGTTTGATGGCTGCATCTCTCGCATTATTCGGTCTGTTTATTTCCATTGAAGTATTGGATTTGATCAAAGACCCAAAATTGCTTGAAATCATGTATAGTATTTTGAGCGGAGAGTTTTTGGGAATGTTGTACTTACTTTTAATTCCTCTTACCATCTTCTTTGCGGGAATAATGATTCCGATAGCGGTATATGCGAAATCATTTAAAGAAGCGCAGAGTATTATTACTCCACTTAACTTTTTGGTGATCCTCCCTGCAATGGTCGGATTCTTTCCGGGAATAGAGTTGAATGTGGCAACCGCTGCAATTCCTATTGTAAACGTTGTACTGGCTACAAAAGAGTTGATTGCCGGAACACTCGATTTCGGACTACTGATGATTAGTTTTGCAACAATGATTCTTATTGCGGCAGCTGCCGTTTTTGTATCCTTTAAGCAATTTGACAAAGAAACCAATGTGGTACTCTAAGCAAAAATATAGTTTTACCCTTCTTGTATTCCTCTTTTTTACGGTTTCAACCGCTTTTGCTCAGAAATATTCGGTTAGCGGTTATGTAAAAGACGGAGAAACGGGGGAAACAATGATCGGAGCACAGGTTTATTTTCCTGAAGTTAATCAAGGAGTGGTAACCAATACCTATGGTTTTTTCTCTATTAGTCTTCCGGAAGGACGATATTTTTGTAAAATATCTTTTTTAGGATTTGACAGCTATACAGATACAATCGAACTCTCAAAAGATGTTTCCCTGGATATTTCTCTTCTACCTGAATCACGCGTTACAAGCGAGGTGGTTGTGACGGCCGTAGACGAAAATAAGAATACAGAAAGTACCGAAATGGGGACAATCTCTCTGGATGTTTCACAAATGAAAACCCTCCCTGCTTTTTTGGGAGAGGTGGATGTTATTAAAACAATTCAGCTATTGCCCGGAGTTGCATCAGCAAATGAAGGGGCACAGGGTTTTTATGTCAGAGGGGGAGGTCCGGATCAAAATCTGGTTTTATTGGATGAGGCTACCGTTTACAATGCATCTCATTTATTTGGATTCTTTTCTGTTTTCAACGCGGATGCGATAAAAAACGTTAATCTTATTAAAGGGGGCATGCCGGCTCAATTCGGAGGAAGGTTAGCATCCGTTCTTGAAGTCAATATGAATGAGGGGAATAATAAACGATTTTCTGTTTCGGGAGGAATAGGTGTTTTGTCGTCACGTCTTACGGTAGAAGGTCCCATTGTTAAAGATAAAGGATCTTTTATTCTGAGTGGACGAAGAACGTATATCGATTTGTTTATGAAAGCATTTGTACCCGAATCGTCAAATTTTCACGGATCCAGTTATTTTTTTCATGACTACACTGCCAAGCTGAATTACAGGATTTCAAAACGGGATAAAATTTACCTGAGCGGTTATTTCGGAAAAGACAAATTTATATTTAATAACGCGAAAGATGATTTTAGAGTGGAAATGCCCTGGGGAAATGCTACAGGAGTAATCCGGTGGAATCATTTATTTGGAGAAAAACTGTTTATGAATATATCCGGTGTCTTTACAGATTACAATTTTCAGTTTAACTCGGAGCAGGACGAATTTAAATTTTCACTGTTTTCAGGTGTTCGTGATATAGGCGGGAAAATCGACTTTTCGTATTATCCGACTCCACGACATGAGATAAAATTCGGAGCGGCTTATACCTATCATGTTTTTACACCAACAAGTGTTTCAGCTGAGTCGGCAGATGTAGTCTTCGATACGGGAGATATTCAACGTATTTACGGACAGGAAGGAGCTGTTTATGTGCAGGATGATTTTGCTGTAACAGAATGGTGGAAAATTAATTTGGGACTTCGTTACTCATGGTATCAGCATTTAGGTCCATTTGAGCGGTATATAAAAAATCCGGGGCAGGTGAACGATAGTTCAATTGTGTACGGAAAGAACGAAGGAATTAAGTTTTATGATGGGTGGGAACCCAGAGTTAGTACCCGTTTTATGTTGAAGGACAAATCATCGATTAAGGCTGGCTTTAACCAGGTTACGCAGTACATTCATCTAGCTTCGTTAAGCTCAGTATCTTTACCAACGGATATTTGGTTCCCGAGTACAGATATTGCACGACCTCAACGTGGTTGGCAGGCCTCATTAGGGTACTTCAGGAATTTCTTCAAAGGTATGTTTGAAACTTCCGTTGAAGTCTATTACAAGGGCATGAAAAACCTGATTGAATACCGAGAGGGAGCATTGCCGGAACAAACGGTGAATGATAATCCGGATAATTTGCTGGTATTTGGAACCGGGAGATCATACGGAATAGAATTTTTTATCCGGAAGAATATAGGTAAACTAACAGGTTGGGTAGGATATACTTTATCCAAAACCGAGCGATTATTCCCCGATTTGCAACCGGACTATTTTCCTGCCAAATATGACCGACGACACGATCTGTCGATAGCATTGACTTACAAATTGAGTGAACGCTGGACATTTGGAGCTGTTTTTGTTTACGCTTCAGGAAATACGATGACACTTCCGGTTTCGTGGTACCTGAACGGAGAACAGATTATGTATGAATACGGAGAGCGGAACTCTACCCGTATGCCGGCTTATCACAGGTTGGATTTTTCTGCCACCTGGTATGATAAACCGACCAAAATGAAAAAAAATAAGGCTACAGGAGAGAAAGTTGAGGTAAAGAAAAAACTCCGAAGTAATATAAGTATGTCTGTGTATAATGTGTACAACAGACAGAATCCGTACTTTATTTATGTCGATACAGATGGTTCTCCTGCAGGAGGAGATTTTCAGATCGGATTGAAGCAGGTATCCCTTTTCCCGATCATACCGAGTATCACCTGGAATTTTAAATTTTAGACGCATGAGAAGCAGCTACATATTTTTCTGGATTTCCGCTTTTCTTTTGCTGGCTTGCGAAAAAGAGGTGAAGCTGGATTTACCCGAATTTCAACAGAAAATAGTTGTCGACGGTAGAATAGAACCCGGAATGCCTCCGATTGTAGTACTGACTCGTTCGCAGGACTTGTATGCACCGACAGATATTAATGCGTTGCAAAACAATTTTGTAAAGAATGCCATTATTACAGTAGATGACGGCACAAGTGAAGTTGTACTGGATGAATTCTGTATGGATAATCTTCAGCCGGAGTTAATTCCTGTTATTGCCGCTGCCATTGGAGTTTCTGAAGAAACCCTACAGCAGTTGAATTTCTGCGCTTATTCCACATTTGATCCCAACTTTTTAGGACAGGTTGGAAAAACATATGGATTGACCATAGAAGTGGAAGGTAGCACCTATACTTCTTCCACAAAAATAATCGATCCTCCGGTGTTGGATTCCGTTTATTTTAAACTTAATGGTGAGTTGGAAGAACATGGGTTCGGATGGATTCTTATTAACGATAACCCTACTGTGTATAATACTTATTTTTTGGAAATGAGAAGGATTCATCAGAATAGTGCCGGTGAACCTGCGGATAGTCGCTTTTTACCGGCTTTTGGTCCTGTATTTGACGATGAGTTTTTTAATGGATTAGTATTTGATTTCGGTTTCGGAAATATGGGGAGTTATGAGGACAATGATATTCCTGACGAATTCAAAGGATATTTTAAAACCGGAGACACGGTTGTTGTAAGAATCTCTTCTATGGATTATGCTGCGTATGAGTTTATGAAAATCAAATATATTCAGGACAGCAACGGAGGTAATCCTTTTGCTTCTCCGGCAAATGCTCCAACAAATATACAGGGTGGAGCACTGGGGGTCTGGGTTGGCTTTTCACCTCTTTTAGACACACTTGCGTGTTATCCCCAATAAAATGTGGATTATTCATTTCCTTATTTATTGCTATAAAATAAGTTTGAAGTAATTTCGCTATATTGGACAAAAAGCAACGTATGAGCAAACAAGTCACAGATAAACTACTCATTGTTTTTTTGGACTCACCATTGTCTGTTGATGCACATGAAGTTAACACCTGGGATCAATCTCTGTTTGAACAAATTGAGGAGCATACTTGTGAGGTCGCTCGTTCAATTGATGCAAGAAGACATGTGTATTATCCTTCAGAAATTATTGAGGACGATCGATGGAGTCGTACTAGGTTTATCAAACATAAACAGTCGGAAGGAGATAGAGGAGAACGTCTGAAAGAGGCGTTTCGGAACGGATTCAAAAAAGGATACGGTCGCATTGTATGTATAGGTGTGTGTTGCGGTGATATTCATACACAGGATATTCAGAAAGCATTTGACTTGCTCAATACACGAAATTCGGTGATGGGGCCATCAACCAACGGTGGATATTACCTTCTGGGACTTTCATCCCCTTTTGAACCGATTTTTGACGATAAACCATGGGGAAAAGAGACCCTGTTTAAAAAAACATATCTTGAGCTAATGATGTACAATAAGTCAATTGCATTGTTGGAAGAAAAAGTGATGAAGTCAGCTAAAGATATTGTCGTGTAATATGAAAAAGAGTGAGTTGACCAAAAAGTTTGTTGATGTTGAGGAGTTAATTCTCTCCAAAAACCCGAAACTGTATCGTCGTATGCCGCGTTTTATATTGAATTATCTTAAAGCGAAGGTACACGAAGATGAGGTGAATGCCTTTATGGAAAAACATAAAGACAAAACCGGGGTAGACTTTTGTGATGCCATCATTCATGATTTTAATATTGCGGTTGAACTATACGGGGAAGAGAGAATTCCGCGTGAGGGAGGAGTGATTTTTGTCGCTAATCATCCGTTGGGAGGAATGGATGCTGTAGCTATAGTGTCAGCTTTGAAAGGAATCCGAAATGACCTTCGGTTTATTGTAAATGATTTATTGCTTCAGATTAACAACCTGAAAGGACTTTTTGTCGGAGTGAATAAACATGGAAAAAATGCAACGGAATCTTTGCTTTCTGTTGATGAATTATTCTCGTCGGATAAAGCGGTATTTATTTTTCCTGCAGGTCTGGTATCCCGTAAAATAGATGGTAAAATCAGGGACCTCGAATGGAAAAAAACGTTTGTATCCAGAGCGAAAAAATACAATAAAACGGTTGTCCCGGTTTTTGTTGACGGGAAATTATCTTACTTCTTTTATTTGTTGTCAACCTGGCGCAGACGATTAGGTATAAAGGCGAATATTGAAATGCTTTTTCTTTCGGATGAAACGTTTAAGCAAAAGAATAAAAAAATAAGAATCTATTTTGGAGAACCTATTCCCTCAGATCATTTTGATAGTTCAAAAAGTGATCAGGAATGGGCTAATGAAATAAAGGATATTGTTTACAAAGTAGACGATAGTTTTAAGAAATAACTGGATGAACGAAATAATAGCACCTATAGACAGGGCTCTTGTAGAGTCCGAATTAACCAACGAAAGATTCGTAAGGTACACCAATAAAGGAAATAATGAGATTTATATAGTTAATCATCATAATTCTCCGAATGTTATGCGCGAAATTGGGAGGTTACGCGAACTGTCTTTCCGCTCTGCCGGAGGAGGAACAGGTCTGGATTGTGATATTGATCATTATGATACAGATGAGATTTGTTATGAGCAGTTGATCGTATATAGTAGGGAAGATCAGGAGATAATTGGCGGATATCGGTTTATTGAAGTAAACAAGGCGATCAAACCGGATGGAACAGTTGGTATATCTACAGCGAGTTATTTTGATTTTTCAGAAATTTTTTTGAAAGAATACGCTCCGTATACGATTGAGTTGGGGAGATCCTGGGTTCAGCCGGGCTATCAACCCGCTGTAAATCCCCGAAAGGGAATCTTTGCGTTGGATAATATCTGGGACGGTCTGGGTGCACTTACGAAATTATACAATGTCCGGTATTTCTTTGGGAAAGTGACAATGTATCCTAATTACGATCCGAAAGCCAGGGATATTTTGCTTTATTTTATGAACTATTATTTCCCGGATAGGGATAACCTGATGGACCCCAAAAAACCATTGGAAATAAAGTCAGATATACAAGAATTCGAAGCGATATTTGATGGACTTAATTTTACGGAAGGCTTTAAAGCTTTGAATTCGTATGTGAGAGCTTTAAATGAAACTATTCCGCCATTGGTTAATATCTACATGGGACTGTCTCCTACAATGAAAACATTCGGAACGATGGAAAATACGGATTTTGGAAATGTAGAAGAAACCGGAATTATGGTGACAATTGCAGACGTTTACGAAGAGAAGAAAGAAAGACATATTAATACATTTGATTTGTAACACTTTGCTGATTGATGTTATATGAGGTGAAAGATAAACTGAAGTCTGATCAGGTTGTTAAGGTTGCATCATTCAGGAAAGAGGTCAGAAAGACCACTGCCCATAAGCATAATAAATATCTGGAAATCGTTCTTTTAACAAAAGGTGAGGGAACGCATACAATTGATATGCGTTCGCATGAAATACATCCTCCCCAGATTTTTGTTATCAGGAAAGACCAACTACATCACTGGGATATAACTACAGAACCGGAAGGAGTAGTACTCATTATTAAAAATGATTTTGTCAGGCAGGTATTGGACAAAGAGTTAATCCGACTGGTGGAGCAACTGAGTAGTATGACGGAATTGAAACTCCGGGAAATCGAATTTATCAGTGATGTATTCAGGTTACTTTTGGAAGAAATGGACGGGCAGCATCCTTCGCAAGTTGTTTGGGAAGGATTATTAAAAAGTGCCTTGTATAAAATTATTCAGCAGGGAGATCAGTTATTACAGAGTAAACTGGGAACTATTTATGACACGTATCTCAATTTGTTATATGATTCCCGGGAATTGGTAAATAATGTTGCTTTTTATGCTAAAAAATTGAACACTACACCTCAAAATCTAAACCGGATTTGCCGACAGGAGAAAAATCAATCGGCATCAGAAATACTGGCAGAAGCTATCCTTTCCGAAGCAAAAAGAAAGTTGGTGTATACCGACCTTCCTGTGAATGCTATTGGCGATTCACTGGGGTTTAAAGATGCATCGCATTTTACAAGGTATTTCAAAAAGCATATCGGATACACACCGTCAGTATATCGTAGTATGTCTCGTTAGTTTATACCAGTATTGTTTCAAATAAGCCGTTACCAGGGTTGGTTTCGTTTTTACTTTTGTACGGCGCAAAGAATATGAAAAGCAACCAAATGACAGAAAGGCAAAAACTCGTTGAAATAGCAAGTGTTTTTTTTAAACTGGGAGTAATTTCATTTGGCGGTCCTGCTGCACACATTGCAATGATGGAAGATGAGATTGTAACCAAGAGAAAATGGATGACAAGGGAACATTTTCTGGACTTGGTTGGGGCCACCAACCTGATTCCCGGGCCTAACTCGACGGAAATGACCATGCATTGCGGACATGAACGAGCCGGATGGAAAGGTTTATTTGTTGCAGGGGGAAGTTTTATTTTTCCCGCTGTCATTTTAACCGGAGTTTTAGCCTGGTTATATCAGGAATATGGAAAATTGCCGTATGTAGAACCTTTTATTTATGGAATCAAACCTGCTGTAATAGCCATTATTGTATTTGCGGTTTACCGGTTGGGAAAGAAAGCATTCAAATCGGTTGAACTTGCCATAATAGGCGGGATTACGCTCACTGCAACACTATTGGGTGTACATGAGATTATTGCTTTATTTTCTTGTGGACTACTTGGAGTAGTTTGGTATTCGATAAAACGAGGACAGAAAACAGTAAACTCTTTATTCCTGCCACTATTTCTTCAGGCGGGAGTAGCCAATCTGGGAGGGATGAAACTTTTTCTGACTTTTTTGAAAGTGGGAGCCTTGCTATATGGAAGTGGTTATGTATTATTCGCATTTCTGGATGCAGAATTGGTTTCTGCAGGCTATTTGACACGACAAGAGTTGATCGATTCGGTTGCTGTGGGGCAGTTCACCCCTGGTCCAGTATTGTCAACAGCTACTTTTATCGGTTGGCAGCTAAATGGTTTTTCAGGTGCCGTATTAGCCACATTGGGAATCTTTCTCCCTTCTTTTCTTTTTGTTTGGATATTGAATCCGCTGGTTACAAAGATGCGAAAATCGGTACTGGTAGGTTCATTTTTGGATGCAGTAAACAGCGCGGCAGTTGCCATCATTCTTTCGGTCGGAATAGCGATGTTCTACGATTCCGTTACTGACTGGAAGACAATGATAATAATGCTGTTGAGCTTATCCTGTCTGATTCTTTTTCAATCGGTAAATAGTGTATTTATCGTTCTGGGAGGTGCTGCAACCGGTTATTTATTCAGTTTTCTTTAAAAAGGGTAGTTGCTAATTTAAGCGAGGATCCAATGGGAATTTGGACATCATCTCGTATTTTCCTCCTTGATTGGACATAAGGTCTTTCCAAATCGAATCATAGTCGGTATTCATGATCTGCTCGGAATCAAATTGATCAATTACTAACCACGATTTTTCACTAAGCTCATTCGCAAGTTGCCCCTGATTCCAACCGGAATACCCCAGAAAAAACCGAACGTGTTTCAGTAAGGATAAGTCTGCCAGAATTTTTTCAATCAGAATGTCATATTCTCCGCCCATATATATTGAATCGGCAATGAGAATACTTCCCGGAATCATTTCGCCAAGCGAGTGAATAAAATAAAGGTTTTGATTTTTTACCGGTCCCCCGAGTGAAATTCGTGCAGGAATATCCGGAAAGTTTGTACTGACTTCATGTAGATCAATATCCAGATAATTGTTGAGAACAAATCCAAAACTGCCTTCCTCATTGTGTTCACAAAGTAAAATAACGGATCGGCTAAAATATTCATCCTGTAAAAATGGTTCGGAGAGCAATAACTTTCCTTTTGCTGGATCTATCTGATTATGTACACTTAAATCTAAATCTTTCATTCTTTTGTCTTTTGACTTACCAATTCCTATTTCTGGAGTACGGGAAAGTCAGTTTCTATTTTGGTAACCCGGTCATGAATCACAATGCTACCTGCAACGGCAACATTCAATGAATGATTTCCCGGTAGCTTTACCAAAAAGTGACACCGGTCAATTACATCTCTGGGTAAACCATTGTCCTCAGCTCCCAAGAGGTAAACAGCACGTTTCGGATGAACAAAATCATGTAAAGGTTCGGCATTCTTATCGATTTCAATTCCAACAACCCGACAGTCATAAGGAATTTGCTTAAAAAACTCATCTGCCGTTTCATAATGGAAAAGAGGAATCCTTGCCCAGGAGGAAAGCACATCAGAGCTTTGTTTTTTATAATTTTTTCCGATTGTAAAAATGTACTTGGCTCCCAAGATAAAAGCGGAACGCCATAAGCTACCTAGATTGTGATCTCGTTTGTGTCTGAAAATACCGATTGCGTAATATCCTGTGTCTTTCATTTCTATTGATTGACCCTAAAAATAATTATCTTCGGGATTGAATAAAAATTTAATCATAAAAAAAGCACTATTATGCACTTTTTGCCGGATGACATTGACCAATACAGCGATAATCATACAGAAAAAGAAGGAGAGTTACTTTATGAATTAGATCGGAAAACACATTTGAATGTGCTGCAACCGAGAATGCTTAGCGGGCATTTTCAGGGAAGATTATTGAGTTTATTATCACATATACAACAACCGGAAAGAATTTTGGAAATCGGTACGTATACAGGGTATTCGGCAATTTGTCTTGCGGAAGGTCTCCGGGAAGGTGGAAAAGTGATAACGATTGATATTAATTACGAACTGGAAGATATGGTGAAGGAATATATTGACCGTTCGGGAAATAAAGATAAGATAGAAATGATTGTCGGGGATGCAATGGAGATCATTCCCGGTCTGGAGGAAACGTTTGATATGGTTTTTATTGATGCGGATAAGTCCAATTATATTAACTACTACAACCTTGTGTTACCGATGGTACGTCCGGGAGGTTTAATTATTGCAGATAATGTATTGTGGAGTGGAAAAGTGACCGATCCTCAGAAAAATAAAGACCTGGATACACAGGTACTGGTAGAATTTAATAAGCTGTTACAAGAAGACGATAGGGTACAAAATGTACTGTTACCTGTTCGGGACGGACTTATGGTGGCGCGAAAAAGGAAATAGGATATGATTGATTTCAGAAGTGATACTGTAACGAAGCCCTCGGAAATGATGCGGGAATTTATGATTCGCGCCGAAGTAGGGGACGACGTGTTTGGTGAAGATCCGACGGTAAATGAACTAGAAAAGTACGCAGCCGGATTATTTGGTAAAGAAGCGGGTTTGTTTTGCTCTTCAGGCACACAGACGAATCAGATTGCTATTTCTGTGTATTGCCAACCCGGAACAGAAGTAATCTGTCATGAGGATGCACATATCTATAAGTACGAGGGAGGAGGAATTGCACGCAATGCGAATGCCTCCGTTCGTTTGTTGAAAGGCAACAGAGGAAGATTATCCGCAGATGAGATTAGTAAATGGATAAATAATCCTGACGATGTTCACCTCCCACTAACAGCTCTTGTATCAATAGAAGATACAATGAACCGGGGAGGTGGTTGTGTTTATGACTTCGCAGAGATACAGCGAATCCGTGAGTTTTGTACAAAATCAGGATTGCCATTACATTTGGATGGAGCAAGAGTCTTTAATGCTTTGGCAGTAAACGGAGTGGATGCAAAAGTATACGGAGATCAGTTTGATTCGATCTCTATTTGCCTATCGAAAGGATTAGGCGCCCCGGTAGGCTCTGTTCTTATTGGTTCTGCTGATTTCATCAGGAAAGCCCGCCGGGTCAGAAAAGTCATGGGCGGTGGAATGCGACAGGCTGGAATAATCGCAGCCGGAGGACTCTTCGCACTTAAAAACAATGTGGATCGGCTGGGGGATGACCATCACCGGGCTAAACAGCTAGAGGTAGCATTGAACCAGGTGGATTGGGTAGAGGAAGTTATTCCCGTTGAAACTAATATTGTGGTTGCGATCCTGAGAGATGTACAACAGCAGGAGGAAATACTTTCACGGTTAAAAGAGAAGGGAATTCTGGCAGTATCATTTGGGACAGGAATGATACGCTTTGTTACACATCTGGATATTAATGAGAAGGACATCGAACAATGCATACAAGTTATAAAAGAATTGGAGTAGTTTTTATCGCCTGTTGTTTGTTGCTTTCGTGTGAGGACACATCAGAGAAGGAGGAGGCAGTGCTGGAAGATTTTATTCCGAAAGCAAAGAGAGATTATTCTTTCGATGAGGAGCAAAAAGATACGCTCCAAAAGAAGGAATTATCAATACCCTATTTTGCAGAGATTGTTGAACAGATTAGTGCAGATTCAATTGAACTCGAAGAAAAAGAAAAAAGTTCCTATCCCGAGCGTTTCGGATATTCGGCAAAAATGTCATTAACAGAACAGAGTCTGGGCGGAGAAATCAACTGGTACATCTTGTCGTATGAAGACAGTTTATTAACTGTTAATGCGATGTATAATTGGCTGGATTGCTTTACTGAGGATTGTGTCTCTCTGAAATTAGGAGAAGAGAGAGCGTTAAAGAATTATGGAGGTGTTTGGATGACAGATACGCTACTTGTTTTCTTTCATTCCGAAAATGTAGATCTGGATAAAATGCGAAGAAATGCTATAACGCGCTATTTGGAAAAAGATCTTAACTTGTACATAGGATGGAAAAATAAAAGAAAACCGGACTGGATACTGCCGGATGATCAAAGTGAGGAATAATTTTGAATCCATTCGGGTTGGGTAACATCCCTGAGTATTTTCCAGAAACTGGTATCTGCAAAAAAATCGGTGTTTAGATTATAAACTCCGTATTCTTCATACAAATACTGTTGTTGCTTGGCCGAGGGCATATAATTTCCATGCGCCCAGCCCTCACTTTTAAAATAATAAGGATTGGTATTGTATTTTACTTTCCAGAGAGAGTCCAGTGCCGGGCAAAATAAATTTTCTTCACCACTAATTGAATCAACAAATAAACCACCGAATACGTTGTGTTCTTCAAATAGGTTTTCCCGATGGGGATTAATCGGGTGCTTCCATTTTCCGGAGGCAATATGTAAAAAGTCATTTCTGGATATATGCGTAACTGTAACTCTTCCTCCGTATGTTGGTCGAATAATGGCAAATGTCATGTCACTTCCTGCAGGACTGGTAGTAATTGATACCCCAAAATAGGGAGGGTTTCCCTGAGATAAAGGAGTAAAACTTCTGTCTCCGAATGAAGCTCCACATACAATACTGATAGAGACAAGAAGTAGGAGATATGTCAGTTTTTTTAGCACAGCCAAAATTTACAAAATCTGACTGAAACTAAATAATTATGAGTAATAAGATTGTATTAATCCAATAGAGGGTCATCGTCGGATTGACTATTTTCCGGAGCGATTATTTTATTAATTTCTTCTTCTGTTTTGTTTAGTTTTTCCCGACAGAATTCAACCAGTTCTTTTGCTTCAAGAACCGTTTGTGCGAGATCATCAATTTTAACTTCTCTGTTTTCAAGTTTTCGCACAATTTGCTGTAGTTTTTGGAGGGCTTCTTCGTATGTTTTTTCAGCCATTTTCGTCTTTTTTAATGGGTTCCTGTTTACTAATTATACTTGTAATTAATGAATGTGTTGTCAATGTCTTTAATTCCTTTCCAACTAAATCTGAAGTAAGTTGGTAGAGGTCTTCATTATCAATCGTAGAGAGCGTATATCCGGATTGTAACAATTTTTCCGGATTAATAATTTCCAAAAGATGCTCAAGGTTTTTTACTTCCAGATGATTCTGGTTGATAAAATTCGTACCTAACAGACCTATCTTTTCAAGAAGTGCAGAAGTTTCAATATCCCTTGTCAGCCTTATTTTGTGAATAGCAGCTCCCTTTCCTTTCTGTAAAAACAACTCCAGATCCTGACGGTGAATGGAAATAAAATAATGAATGAGTCGGTGAATTTGGTGTGTATTTCTTTCCAGAGAAGAACGATAGTCGGATAAAAGACGCTGACTGTGATGCAGAAAATACTTGCTGAGATGAGAAAATTCATCTTTAGCAAAACTAAGTTGAGTCATGGACTGTTTGATTAATCCGTCAAAAGCTGCGCGAAGTTCGGAAGAGAATACAGCAATCTGGACATATAAATGTTTAGCGGCAGCGGTTGGTGTAATACAGTTTAACCGACTCACTAAATCTGCTACCACTTCATCTGTTTCGTGTCCAATTCCGGTGAGAATGGGAATTGTTGTTAGACAAATCTCTCTGCAAAGAGCATAATCATTGAAAATATTCAGATCCATCTTACTGCCACCTCCCCGAATGATAACCATAACATCAACGTCATATTGACGGGCTTCACGGATCGCATGAATCAGTTCCCCCGGAGCTTTTTCACCCTGTACGCTGGCAGAGAATGTCTTGATAGCAAAGTTGGTATAGACCGAGTTTTGCCGTAGCTCATTCATAAAGTCGCGGTATCCGGAAGTCTGCGGAGATCCGATTACGGCAATACGTTTGGCTATTGTAGGTAAATACAATAGTTTTTGTTTTTGAAATATACCTTCTTCTTTTAATTTTCGGATGGTTTCCTGTTTCTTGCGCTCAATATCGCCATAGGTATAGGTCGGATCAATGTCAAGAATGTTAAGTTTTAATCCGAAGATACTATGGAATTCAATTTTGATATGGAGGAGTACATTATTTCCCGGCTTAAGAATAGCAACAAGATCACTTCCGACTCTTTCCTGTACATTTCGGAAATTAGCAGCCCACATATAAGCAGAAACCTGCGCGATTAATCGGCCGTCAGTTGAATCCGCGAGTTCAAAATACTTGTGTCCGCTTTTTTCAGTGATTTTGGTAATCTCGGCAGTTACCCAAAACTGACGGGAACCAAAGTGCTTCATAATGAACTTCTCCAAAGATAGATTCAACTGGGACAGGGAGTATATTTTTCGCTCGGGTTCCTCCATATTTGTAAAGGTAATTATTTGCGTATAATTTGTTCCTCTCCTGATGAAAAACAGAATTCAAACATGCCTAATTTGATTATCTTTGCTGCAAAACAGAGATGAGCATGCAACTTTTAGACGGAAAAGCCACAGCGGCTTCAATAAAATCGGAATTAGCAGAAGCAGTAGCAAAACGAAAAGCATCCGGAATGAAAGTTCCGCATTTGGCAGCGGTTCTTATTGGAGAAGACGGAGGTTCAGTTACCTATGTAAATGCAAAAGTAAAGTCATGCGAAGAAATAGGGTTCGAAAGTTCTTTGTTACGCTACGATGCATCCATTACTGAAGAAGAGTTGTTAAAAGTTGTACAGGATTTGAACGAAAATGACCAGATAGATGGTTTTATTGTTCAGCTTCCTTTACCGGCTCATATTGATGAGAATAAAGTAACCATGGCAATCGACCCGTCAAAAGATGTGGATGGTTTTCACCCGGTTAATATTGGTAAGATGGTGCTGGGATTACCTTGTTTTCTTCCGGCAACACCTGCAGGGATCGTTGAATTATTGAAACGCTATTCGATTGAAACATCCGGAAAACATTGTGTGGTTTTGGGTAGAAGTACTATTGTAGGTACACCGGTCAGTATCATGCTAAGTAGAAATTCAAACCCGGGAAACTGTACTGTAACATTGGCACATTCCCGTACGGCAAATTTGAAAGAAGTGTGTAAGTCTGCTGATATTCTGATCGCAGCTATTGGAAAGCCGGATTTTGTTACTTCTGATATGGTAAAACCGGGTGCTGTTGTCATAGATGTGGGAACTACCCGAGTAGACGATGCAACAAAAAAAGCAGGATGGCGTTTGAAAGGAGATGTCAAATTTGATGAAGTGAAAGATATTTGTGGTGCGATTACCCCGGTTCCCGGAGGAGTTGGTCCGATGACAATTGCTTCGTTGATGATTAATACTCTGCGTGCTATGGAACTGAACGGAAAATAATCCGGTATAGGCTTATGTCATTGAAAAAGCTCTTCGCGTTATTGGTAATTGTATGGTGTTCGGGAATGTCTGTTGCCCAGTACAATTTTTATGAGCGAAACTATCTGGAACCTGAGGCGGATACCGTTCTTTTTGACAAAAGGAGCGGAACCCGCCATATCGATTCACTTGACAGAGCATATTATAATTATCAGCCTTCCTTATTCAATAATGGACGAGCGTATCTTCCCGAGTTCAGAGATGTTAAAGATTGGGGAACTTACAGACATTTTTTTGCAGATGAGCGTCCATTTTACAAAGCGGACTATCATTTCACGGCTCTTCCGTATGTAGGTTTCTTCTATAGTTTTGGAGGAGGGGGAGATCAGGTACTGGATTTACGTTATACGCATAATTTCGGTAACAGAGTTAATTTGTCTTTCCGCTACCATCGTTCGGCAGATAACGGACAAATGAGAAATATGTCTGTTAATAATAACGATCTGAGTTTGAAATTATCGTATCGGGGAAATCATTTCCGATCGTATCTGGATGCCTATTACGGATATGATAAATACTCAGAGAGTGGAGGGGTTACTGCTGCACAGGATCTGGAACCTTTTACGATTGACTTGTTCCAAACGGAGAAAAATGACGCAAGAGCAAAAGTGCAGAGAGCGTATATCACCAGTAAAAACTTTTTGGTGTTGGGAAAGGATTCGCTCAGTCCCTGGAATGTCTACTTTTCTCCTTCCTGGTATGTGTATGAAAGACGATATGAAGAAACGTTGTCGGATACAGCCTTGATAAATAATGCAAATTACAGTTCAACGTATACGAGTGATAATTGGCAGGAACCGCATTTGCTTTTGGATGCCGGAATCCTTTTTAACAAAGAGAAGTTTCGTTTTTCAGCGGGGTATACCTATGATTACTGGGTCTATTCCAACCACGCAAACCGAATTGCTTCCAGTGATAATTACCTGGTTTCAGGACTAAAATGGAATTTCGGTAAATTTCAATTAAACAATGATTTCCGGTTTTTTATTACCGGAAACCCTTTTGAATTTTCAGATAAAGCAAAGTTGACATTTGCCTGGAATGAAAAAAACAGAGTAGGGGCTGAGTTTTTGATTGAAAATTACTTTTTGGAACCTTTTCAGATGAGATACAGTGCCAATCATTTTGACTGGACCAACGCGTATACAAACTCCACCTCTACAAAACGTATTTTTGGAAATGTGTTTTATGAGTTTTCCGGAAAGCAGAAAGTTCGTGTAAATATTCGGCAGCTCGTAATTAATAATCAGTATCTGTTTGAAAATGGAAACTGGTCAGCAACAGGGAGTACACAAAGTGTGTTCACTCCTTCTTTATCAGCATCTCTTCGTTTTTGGAAGTTTTCGAGTAATACATCTGCCGAATTGTTTGTAAGTGATAAAAGTGTATTGCAACATCCTGATTATCGTATCCGTTCCCGTTTCTTCTTTGACAGTCCTGTGTTTAAAGCTAAACGATTAAAGATAGCCACGGGAGTAGAAGTAAATTATATTCCAAATTACAGAGTCGCATCTTATATCCCCGAACTGGGATTGTTTTATTATTCGAACGCGATGCAGAATAACTCCATTAATTCATTACAGTTGGACTTTTTCCTGAACTTTGAGATAGAACGTTTTCGTTTCTTTATTTCGGCTAACGGACTAAATAATTTATGGGATGATTCCCCCAGGTTTTATGCCGATGGATACCCGGTACGTCCCTTTTTCCTGCGTTTGGGGTTGAGTTGGGATTTTGTGAACTAAGCGGTCAGTATCCTCCTTGTTGAACTTCTTCCAGATTATTAGCTTCTTCTTCGGTAAACAGACGGCTTTTAATAAGAAACCGTTTTCCATACGGAATTTCCAGTGAGAAACTGGCACCTCTACCATTGGTAACATCCAGTGTCAGATGCGTATGTTTCCAGTATTCAAATTGATCCGCACTCATGTAAAAATTACATCCGTTAATTTCTCCAAGTAAAACATCCGAATTTCCAATCTTAAAATCTCCTTTTTGAAAACACATGGGACTGGAACCATCACAACAACCTCCGCTTTGATGAAAAATGAGTTCTCCGAATTCCTGTTTTAACTGATTGACAAGTTCGGTAGCCTCGGGAGTTATTGATATGCGTTTGTATTTATTCATAATAATTGTTTATAGAAAAGGGAGGCTGAAACCAGTCTCCCTTTACATTATCATTGGTGATTAGAAAAAACCAAGCTTGTTTTTGTCGTAAGAAATAAGAAGATTTTTGTTTTGACGATAATGATTGAGCATCATCAAATGAGTTTCACGTCCGAAACCAGACTTTTTATACCCTCCAAATGGAGCGTGTGCCGGGTAAGAGTGGTAACAATTCACCCAAACTCTTCCGGCTTGTATAGCGCGGGGAACCGTGTAGGCTTCGTGAGCATCTCTTGTCCAAACTCCGGCTCCAAGTCCATAAAGCGTATCGTTAGCAATTTCGATAGCTTCCTCAACAGATGCGAAAGTAGTAACCGAACATACCGGACCGAAAATTTCTTCCTGAAAAACACGCATTTTATTATGCCCTTTCAAAAGAGTTGGCTGAATGTAATATCCGTTTTCAAGACCGCTGTTTAGGTTAACGGGAGCTCCTCCGGTCAACACTTCTGCACCTTCCTGCTTTCCAATTTCAATATAGTTCAGAATTTTTTCAAATTGATCCTGCGAAGCCTGTGCTCCCTGCATGGTATTCAAATCAAGTGGATTTCCTACCTTAATAGCATTAATGCGCTCAATTACCCGCTCAATAAAACGGTCATAAATACTTTCGTGAATCAGAATACGGCTGGGACAAGTACAGATTTCTCCCTGATTAAGGGCAAACATAGATGCTCCTTCTAAACATTTGTCAAAGAATTCATCGTCAGCATCCATAATGGAGGGGAAGAAGATGTTAGGAGATTTTCCTCCAAGTTCCATAGTTACCGGGATGAGATTTTCAGATGCGTATTGCATAATAAGTCGCCCGGTAGTTGTTTCACCCGTAAAAGCGACTTTATTAATACGTGGAGACTGCGCAAGTGGTTTCCCACATTCAGGACCAAAACCGTTTACAACATTCAATACACCGGGAGGAAGAAGATCTCCGATCAACTCCATCAATACCATGATAGAAACAGGAGTTTGCTCAGCGGGTTTAACGATTGTACAACACCCGGCAGCCAGCGCAGGAGCCATTTTCCATGTAGCCATAAGTAGCGGGAAGTTCCACGGAATAATTTGACCGACTACACCTACAGGTTCTTTGATATTCATAGAAACTGTCGTTGAATCAAGTTCTGATGCTGTTCCTTCTTCAGCGCGGATACACCCGGCAAAATAACGGAAGTGATCAACAACAAGTGCCAAATCCGCATTGATGGTTTCGCGAATTGGTTTACCGTTATCAACTGTTTCCACAGCTGCCAGATACTCCAGATTTTCTTCGATTCTGTCGGCAATCTTTAGTAAGATATTGCTTCTTTGCGCTACAGAAGTCTTTCCCCATGTTTTGAAAGCTTCATGAGCAGCATCCAGTGCAAGGTCAATATCTGCCGCTTTTCCTCTGGCAACTTTTGTAAATACTTTGCCGTCAAGTGGGCTGATGACTTCAAAATAGCCTCCGTCAACCGGGGCAACAAATTTCCCTCCGATGTAATTATCATAGTGTGACTTAAAGTCCGGACGTTTCATTAAAGTAGATACTTTTTCTTTTTCTACTGATTCCATAATGTTTTGAGTTTAAAGTTCGAAAGCTAAATGTCTCCTTATTTTCTGTATTCGAATGTCAGGATTGATGCATTGAATAGCACAATAGTATCATTTTGCTTTTAGGTTTGTTTTTTTTCTGTGATGTAAGTACCTTAGGGAATAATAAATACTGATCTGTATCACAAATGTTAGAGGGTGTAAACTTAAAGGAGAAATACAAAATTTTCAGTAGTCCCATAGATGAAGTGGAACACCGGACTGCACACCATGCAGATCATGCGTTGTTGAATGTTTTTGAAACCAGCCGGGAGGCATTTAAGTTTGACCTTCAATTTGACAACCCGACAGTTGTTAGTATGATTCAGGGAAAAAAAGTGATGCATCTTAAATCAAAAGATCCCTTTGACTTTTCTCCCGGTCAAACGATAATAATGCCATCCTCTGAAATGATGTACATTGATTTTCCCGAAGCAGATATAAGTAACCCTACTCAGTGTCTGGCATTAGAAATCAGTGAAGGGTTTGTTCAGGAAACATTAATCTGGCTGAATGAACTTTTTCCCAAAACAGAGGGAGATCTTTGGAGTTGGAGTAAAGAAAGCTTTTTACTTCTCAATAACCCTTCTGTGCAGCAAAACCTGAATCGCCTGATTCGGGTAATGGTAGACAATAATTTCGGAAAACAACTCCGTGCCTGCAATACGACCAAAGAACTTATTGTTTCGCTTATGCAAACCCAGGCGCGTTATTTCTTGTTGGAAAATATAGATAAATTAAGTACGCGAAATCGGTTAGCTCATGTCATAAAGTATATTCGGAATAATATTCATAAGAGCTTGTCTGTAGAAGAACTTGCAGGGCAGGCTTGTTTGTCAAGAGCTCAGTTCTTTCGTGCTTTTCAGCGGGAATTAGGTGAATCTCCGGTCCACTTCATTAACCGGGAGCGGTTACAACTTGCCAAACACAAATTATTTGCAGGAGGTCTGTCAGTTTCGCAGGCTTGTTTTGATAGTGGATTTAACAGTCTGAATTATTTCTGTAGGGTCTTCAGACAATTTGAAGGTGTAACTCCTGTACAATGGAAGGAGCGACAAGTTAAACGTGTTCAGGAAAAATTTGGTGTAAAATAAGCAAACAGCTTTATTTGATTTTTAAATCCAGCAGCTTTTCACCGTTCAGGAACCCTTCCAGATGATCTCCGATCTGAACAGGCCCCACTCCCGCAGGAGTTCCGGTAAATAATAAATCTCCAATTTTTAATGTCATGAATTGAGAAATATAAGCAATCAATTTGTCTATAGAGAAAATCATATCTTTCACATGACCTGATTGAACGGTAACACCATTCTTATATAATTCAAAAGAAGTAGTATCGAGATCCAGATCTTGTATTGGTACAAATCGATCTGATAAAGGAGCTGAATGTTCAAAGGACTTCGCTATCTCCCATGGAAGTCCTTTCTCTTTACATTCTTGTTGAAGGTCCCGGGCTGTGAAATCAATACCTAATCCAACTTCATGATAATACTCATGTGCATATTTTTCAGAGATATTTTTCCCCAATCTCGCTATTCTTACAACGAGTTCTAATTCGTGATGAAGATCTTTTGTAAAGTCCGGGTAATAGAAAGGATTACGCTTCGGCAAAAGAGCCGTATCCGGTTTCATAAAAAAAACAGGTTTTGAAGGTAAGGGAGCGTTCATCTCTTTTGCATGATCGCTGTAATTTCTTCCTATACAAATGATCTTCATAGTCACATGATTATTTACCAAATTTAGCTTTTAGAGCCGCAATTTTCTCATCCATGGATAAGTTATCCTGAGGTTCCTTTTTTCTTTTGACCTGAGGTTTCTGAGAAGGATTCCCACTAGTCGCTTCGGATGATTTGTTTTCGCTCTTTATTTTTTCCATTTCACGTCGAAGAACTTCCTTTGTATATAGAGGAAAGTTGGCATTCAACATCCATCCATAGTATCCGGGTTCTTCTTCATTAACCTCGCGGATTGTTTTTCCTTTATGTTTCCCGAAGTTGTATATCGCTTCACCCTCACTGTTAAGAGCTACTCTTCCGGCGAAATCGATGATTTTATTGCTCCCCTGTCTGGAAAAATCAGCAAGGAATGAAATATCCTTTTCAAGACTCTCGTATTTATCCAATTGTGCAAGGAATACGTCTTTAGTCGCTTCTATATCAGCAAGAGCAGAATGTGCATTTTCTAATTCCTTGTTGCAGTAAAACTGATAAGCTGCCGCAAGCGTACGTTGTTCCATTTTGTGAAAGATGTTCTGAACATCTACAAATTGTCTGGCTGACATATCAAAATTATTTCCTGCTCTAAGAAACTCTTCTGCGAGTACAGGAATATCAAATTTATTGGAATTGTACCCTGCCAGGTCAGCATCTCCTATAAAAGCGGCTACTTCTTCAGCTATATCAGTAAAAGTAGGGGCATCTTTAATCATTTCGTTAGTAATCCCATGTATTTTGGAAGATTCTTCCGAAATCTCAATTTCAGGATTAACACGCTTTTCATAAGTAAGAGAAGAGCCATCCGGCAATAGTTTGATTATAGCTATTTCTACAATTCTGTCGTTAGTAATATCAAGACCTGTTGTTTCCAGGTCAAAAAATGCAAGAGGTTTGTGTAATTGTATCATGATAAAATTATTCTGGCGCAAATATCGGGTTTCTTAATTGATATCCTTTCCGTGTGTAGCGCTTTTGTTTCCTAAATTTTTATCCATAAGATAGATCAGACTGGCAATTGACGCACAACCGAGTTCCAGTTCCCGTTTGTTAACCGATTCAAAAACATCAGCTTCCGAGTGATGAAAATCAAAATAACGTTGTGAATCCGGAACAAATCCGATCAGGGAAATCGAGGGGAAATAATCTTTTAAAGGATTAATGTCCACGCCTCCGTAACCTTTTTCGAATTTATGTAATTCATAAGGGGCTAAAACCTTAGAATATGATTGTAGTAGCTGAAGCATAGGATGCGTTCCGTCAAGTGTAAAACCGCGGGGAGCAAAGCCTCCGCGATCGCTTTCGATAGCCAGGATGTGCTCTTCTCCTGATTCTTTAGAAGATGCAGCGTATGTTTTTCCACCCATATTTCCATTCTCTTCATTCATGAACAGAACCACCCGGAGTGTATGAATAGGCGTATAATTAAGTTCCTTCAGAATACGAAGAGCTTCGATGGAATGAACAATTCCGGCTCCATCATCATGTGCACCTTCTCCTAAATCCCAGGAGTCAAGATGACCACCAACTGTAATTATCTTATTCGGATAGTGTTTTCCGGCAATTTCGCCAATCACATTATACGATTGTTTTGGTGGATAAGACCGGCAGTCCATTTCAAAGACAAAGGACAGTTTCTCTTTTTGCAGATGCTCTTTCAGGTATTCAGATTCTGCGGTAGATAAAGCAGCAGCAGGAATTTTCTGAATGCCTTCTTCATACTGCATGGATCCTGTGTGAGGGTGATAGTCAATTGACGAACCAATGGAACGGATAATGACACCGATAGCCCCTTTTTTAGAAGCTTCGATTGCCCCGCTGTTGCGCATAGGGTAACAGCCTCCATAAGCGTGAAAAGTAATAATCTGTTTTTCATCCATTGGTTGATTAATAAAAACAATTTTTCCTTCAAGCGTACCATCTGGTACCTTTCTTAATTCGTCAGTGGTAGAAAAATAAACTATTTCACCTTCCATCTTACCGTTTGTAGCAATGGAGCCACCTAAAGCAGTAATGGATACCTTTTTTAGTTTGCCATCCGAATGTTTGATCCAGGCAGACTCCTTTGTCCCTCTTTCCCAATGTGGGACCATGACTGGTTGTAGGTAAACGGTATCAAAATTATAAGATTGCAGTTTCTTTTCGCCCCAGTAAACAGCCATTTCAGCTTCTGCTGATCCGGAAAGACGCGAGCCGATATCTTTACATAAGCTGCGAAGATCTTCATACGCTTTCCCTTCAGAAAGAGCTGCGTCAAAAATACGACGAATAAAAAGGGAGTCTGTATTTTGAGCGAATGTAATAGTAGAGAAAAACAAAATGAAAACTAACCTGAACATATCGTTAACTGAAAATTTCCCGAAAAATACTATTAATTCACTAATTAAGGAAAGGGATCGGGTATTGCGATGAAAAATATAGGTCAGGAAAAAGAGAAAACAAATCTGTTAAACACACAATTTTCATTAATTTCAACGCAAAATATATAGGTTATGAGAATAGGAGTGAATGGTTTCGGGAGAATTGGACGTTATTTCACACGTCTATCTTTGGAACGTGAGGATATGGATGTCGTGATGGTAAATGACCTTGCGCCGATTGAAACGTTGGCACATTTACTTAAATACGATTCTGTACACGGAAAATTGAAATATGATTTTACAATACATGGAAATGAAATACACTTTTGTAACGGAAAGAAACTGAGTTTTACTTCAGAAAAAGATCCTGCACAAATTAACTGGGGAGCGAAACAAGTCGACTATGTGTTGGAGTCTACCGGATTATTTCGTAGTTCAGACAAAGCTGCTCTTCATCTGAGAGATACCGTTAAGAAAGTGGTTATAAGTGCTCCGGCTAAGGGGGACGATGTAAAGACGGTTGTTATTGGTGTCAATGATCATTTGTTAGAGCCGGAAGACACAATCGTGTCAAATGCATCCTGTACAACAAACTCAGCAGCACCTTTGGTAGCTGTTTTAAAAGAAATATGTACCATTAAGAGTGCTTATATAACAACAGTACATTCATATACATCTGATCAGC
This sequence comes from Wandonia sp., assembly GCF_984588085.1. Classification (NCBI taxonomy): domain Bacteria; kingdom Pseudomonadati; phylum Bacteroidota; class Flavobacteriia; order Flavobacteriales; family Crocinitomicaceae; genus Wandonia; species Wandonia sp. The sequence goes on along the minus strand of NZ_CFIGVI010000012.1, from coordinate 2,366 downwards.
GTCTTCATGATGCACCTCATTCTGATTTGAGAAGAGCCCGAGCCGCAGCTCAGTCGATTGTTCCTACTTCTACAGGAGCAGCGAAAGCATTGACCAGAATTTTTCCGGAATTAGATGGTTTTATGGGAGGATGTGGGATTCGTGTCCCGGTTCCTGATGGATCATTGACAGATTTAACAATAGTGGTGGATAAGGCTCCGACTGTAGAAGAAATAAATGCTGCTTTCAAGAAGGCTTCGGAAACAAACCTGAAAGGAATCTTATCTTATATAGAAGATCCGGTTGTTTCTGTTGATATTCTGGATAATCCGCACAGCTGCATTTTTGATTCATTACTGACAAGTGTTATCGGTGATAATATGATTAAGGTAGTGGGATGGTATGATAACGAAGCTGGCTATTCCAATAGATTGATTGATTTGATGACCAAGCTGAAGTAACCGGATGAAATGGTTGAACCTGTGTATTGGTTTTTTGCTGTTTATAGCCTTTCTCTTTATTGGTGAGAATAGTCTGCTGTATAATGCAATTGGTTTAGCTGCCTGGATGGTATACTGGTGGATTACGGAGTGTGTGCCTTTATATGCGACCGCTTTGCTTCCGATTCTACTGGGACCTCCTCTTGGATTAATAGATACCAAAGAGTTGGCACAGGCCTATGGTCATACCATGGTTTTTCTTTTTTTAGGAGGTTTTTTAATTGCGTTAGCTATTGAGAAGTGGAATGTTCATAGGAAAATTGCTTCCATGATTGTTCAACAAACCGGATCTACTCCGGCTGGAGTACTTTTAGGGTTTATTTTGTCTACAGCCTTTTTAAGCATGTGGTTGAGTAATACAGGTACGGCGATCATGATGATGCCCATGGCAATGACAGTCGTTTCTGTTCTTCCGGAGAGTAAATTTTCATCACGTTTCTCGACAGCCCTATTGTTAAGTATTGCTTTTGCAGCTAATATAGGTGGTACAGCAACGCTGATTGGCTCTCCTCCCAATGTTCAGATGAGTGGAATATTGGCAGATAACTTTAATATACAGGTGGATTTTTTAAGTTGGATAGTAATAGGACTTCCTTTTTCCGTTTTACTCCTTATTGCTTTATTCTTTTACCTGAGAGCTACTTTTTTGAAAACGGACGAACACGTTGAAATTGCTTTTCGCGATAACTCACCCTGGAGTACGAATCAAAAAAGAGTTTTAATTGTTTTTTTTCTGACAGCTGTACTTTGGATTGTAAAGCAATTTATTAATAAGGCGTTTGACTGGTCTGTTACTGATACGCAAATTGCAATACTAGGAGGGATATTACTTTTTATTATTCCTTCAAAGGGGGAAGATAAGAAGACGGGAGTGCTGAAATGGGAGGACACAAAAAATCTTCCCTGGGGAATTTTATTACTTTTCGGAGGAGGGTTAGCATTGGCAAAAGCACTTTCGAATGCAGGTGTTTTATCTCTTTTTGCAGACTGGGTTAGCGAACACGGGGGAGATAGCTATTTTTGGTTGCTGTTTATTCTGATCGTTGCAGGAGTATTTCTCACCGAACTGATGTCTAATCTTGCTTTGGTTACAATATTGATTCCTATTATAGCAGAACTTGCCATAAAAATGGATTACCCGGTTCTTGCATTATGTTTACCCGTGACTTTATCGGCATCCTGTGCTTTTATGCTTCCTATGGCAACCCCGCCTAATGCGATTGTATTTTCATCCGGTAAGCTCAGAGTAAGTACGATGGCAAAAGTCGGAGTAATAATGAATATCATTTCGGTAGCTGCTGTTCTTGGTGTAGCTTATATATTAACACTAGTATAATAGTAGAAGAAATGGGAATTGAAATTGAACGTAAATTTTTGGTTGATAAAAGCAAGCTCAGTGAAGAAATTCGAAAAAAGAACTTTGATAAGGTGTTTTCAATTGCTCAGGGGTATTTGAAAAACGAAAAAGAACAAACGATTCGGGTTCGTATAAAAGGAGAAAAAGGATTTCTTACTATAAAAGGAGAACAGCAGGGAGCCAGTCGTACGGAGTATGAGTATGAAATTCCAGTTGAAGATGCAGAACACTTATTATATACATGTAAGGAAGGTCGTATAATAAAGAAGAGGTATATTATACCATATAAAAGTAAATTATGGGAAGTTGACTTCTTTGAAGAAGATAATGAAGGGCTAGTTGTTGCAGAGATAGAATTGTCAGAAGAAGGAGAGGAGTTTGCAAAACCTGAGTGGTTGGGAGATGAAATAACCAGTGATTTTAGATATACCAATGCAGTTTTAGTGAAAAAACCGTTTAAAACATGGTAGACTTACGTTGTTAACTACTTATTTTATAGTGTTTTATTAAAAACATCATAAAAAAGGGGT
>NZ_CFIGVI010000011.1:90312-98333 GCF_984588085.1 Wandonia sp. | reverse complement strand
TGACTATTAGTGTTTAGGAAAACAAAAAAGGACGGTTTAAAACCGTCCTTAGTGATCCCATCAGGATTCGAACCTGAGACCTACTGCTTAGAAGGCAGTTGCTCTATCCAGCTGAGCTATGGGACCGATCAATAATTATATAACTCCCGATACGTTTCGGGAAAGCCTGAACCATGAGTAATGTAATCGCAAATTACTAAGTTTTCCCGAAACGTATCGAGAAGTAACTTGTCAGACAATACAGATTCAGATACTGTCAGAAATAACAAAGGGGATGACTTGCATCATCCCCTTTGTCGGGGTGGCAGGATTCGAACCTGCGACCTCCTGCTCCCAAAGCAGGCGCGATAACCGGGCTACGCTACACCCCGAGGAGATAACCCCTGATATATTTCAATATTTCAATTTATTTCTAACCGTTGTCAGATCATTTATAATGAAAGCGGGTGCAAAAATACTGATTCTTTTTAAAACCGCAAACATTTTTATAAAAAAAAATGCGGTGGAGGCGGGATTCGAACCCGCGGTACGGTTACCCGTACGTCAGTTTAGCAAACTGGTGGTTTCAGCCACTCACCCACTCCACCAAATATTTCAAAAGAGCTATTCTTTTATCGAAAAAAGAACACTGTTCCGTTGAACTGGGCGCAAATTTATAAATAATACTGATAAAACAAGTGGGAAAAGTAAAAAATCATCTTTGAAAAATGATAAGTAGTTAGAAATAAGAGTTATTGAGGCCTGTATTCCTCTTTTGAAAGAGAAAAGATCCGGAGAAAGTAGGTTTTCTAAAGTGAAAAAATGGAATTTCCGTTATTATTGTATTCTAATCCTAAAGGTAAAATGAAAAACTATGTAGTTCTCGCATTCTCGCAATTGTTGTTTTGGAGCATGTCCCCGCTATTTGCACAGGAAAAAGCACCCTTACTCACAGGGAAAGTGAAAATATCTATTGCAGAAGGTACATTTGATTGTGATTTGACTTTACAGAATATTCCGCAATTGGAAAATTATTTTCTACGTCTTAATTCGGGAATGAACATACTGCATTTTAAAAGTGTGAAGCCGGATGAATTTATGATCTACTATGATAAATCATTGTTTGATACGCTTTCGACGGGTGAATCGAATGCTTATTTCTTTCCAACAAATGACAGAAAGTCTAAGTTTCTTCCGGAAGCAGTCCGTGTAAAGTATGTGGGGAAGTTTCCGGTGGTAGCGGATACGATAGAAAATTACAGTCGTAAAGACTGGAAGGGAAATATAGCGTTCAATCATAATTCTGTACGAACGGATGGTATGCAAACTGCCTGGTATCCTGTTTTGTATGATGTTGAAAATGACAAAACCTATGAGCATGTGAGGTATGACCTTGAAATTGTATGTGAGGATTGTTCTACGTTATATGTGAATGGTAATGCACCTGTAAAAACCACTCGTGCTACATTGAAAAGCGATATTCCTCAGGAATTGACTTTGTTTTGTGGAAATTACGACTTTTCTGCAATAGAAGAAACCTACATTCTTAATCCCGGAATTACGGATGAGCAGATCCGGGAGTTTAGTGAATTGATTAATACCTATAAAGCATTTTACACACAAAAACTTTCTCTTCCGTTTGATCAACCGGTAACTTTTGTACAGACAACACCTACTTCCCGAAAAGACGGATGGTTGTATGTATCTTATCCGACGATTGTGAGTATAGGCTGGGGGAAGAATGGTCTGGAAAGTCTTTTTGATCCCCGGCTACAAAATTGGTACAGACCCTTTATTGCTCATGAACTCGGACATTATTATTTTGGCAATTACAAAGTTTTCAATGCTGATTTGGGAGACATGATGAGCGAAGGGTTTGCGGAATACCTGTCGCTGCAATTAACAAAAGAGCTAATAGGGAAAGATGTGTACAAAAAGTTGATCCGGACGAAAATTGAAGATCTCAAAGGGTTTAACCCGGTTCCCTTTGGGAAAGTTCGTTCTGATGCTGATTATAGTAACAGGGAATTGTATGTATACTATTACGCACCCTTGATTTTTTCAGCGATAGAAAAGGAAATAGGAGAGGAGCGGATGTGGGAATGGTTGAAAACAATTCTAATGACCCCTGTTCGGTTTACGAATTATCAATTTTTAGTAGAAACTCTGGAGAAGACTTTAGCAGATAACCCAAAACAATTGGCGGCAATCAAAGCTACTTATTTTGAAACCAAACACGCGTTGAAAAATGCGATAAAGACAGTAGAAAAGAATGAATAAATCCTGTTGTTCCATAATCAGTTGTTGGCTTGTTCTATGTATGAATTTTAGTTTCGGGCAGCAATATGATGGCGTAATTCTGGAAAAAGGAAGAGTAGATCGAAATAATGTTATTTATACACTGGGAAAGGTCTTTGTGTACGAATGTCAGATTCTTTCGGGAGATCAGGAATATTACCTGAAAAATAAAGAACAGGACACATTTAAACTGACAGAAAATAGGGCAGAAGCCTTGCTGAAGGAAATACATCTGACCGTAATCCGACCGAAACTTTTTCAGCGAACTAATCGGAATCAAACGCAAATCATATACAGTTATGAACCTGATCCGAAGATAGCAGCTTTCACCGGGCTTGTCGAAAATGAAACAAATATATGGTTGCATCCTCCTCGAAAAGGCTTTTTTCGTGCGTTGGAGACGTGTCCGTTTCCCTATATACAACTGGGAGAGGAGAATCCGGAGGAATGGAAGGATAGCATGTTGATTTCGAGTTACTGGTCGGACTCCGTTTGGGGTGTTTGGACCGATAAATTGTTGTTGAATTATCACTATAAAAGAGAAGGAAAGGAACGTATTCTGACAAATTTCGGTGAGGTAGAATGTGTACGTATACAGGCAAAGACACATTCGGAAATAGGAAGTTCATCCCTAGTAGCTCATTTTTCCGGTGAATATGGTTTTGTGCAATTGACGTATACGTTGTTTACGGGAATGCAGGTTGTATTGAAACTGAAAGAGGTAAAGAACGAACCGGTGTTGAGAGATGGCAGAGATTTTTTTGAAAGCCGGTGGTAATAAAATAACCTGGAGTTAACCACTGTCAATTCAAAATACGCCTAACTTCGTTTGTGTATAAACAGGAGTGAGAAATGATGGAGAGTTTGTGGAGCAAAATACGACAGGAGATAGAGGAGAACCGGGAGAAAGAGCCGGAGATCCGGTTGGTTATTGAGAAAAATGTTATTGAAGAACAAGGATTTTTAGGTACACTGGCAACTATCCTGAGTCATAAGTTGTGTGATAACTTTCGGAGTCAGGAAGATTTACAGGCATTGTTTTATAACATACTAAATGAAAATGTCACTATTCAGGAAGAGTTTGTAACCGATCTGAAAACCTATTTTGACCGTGATTTTGCTTGTGAGACGTATTTGGAAGTACTGCTTTTTTCAAGAGGATTTCAGTCCGTAACTGCCTATCGTATTGCGAGAAGTTTTTTTCTGGAAGGGAAAAAACTAACAGCCAAGTATTTCCAGAATCGTATTTTTGAGGTGTATGGAGTGGATATTCATCCCAACGCCAGATTAGGAAAAGGTATCGTTGTTGATCATGGTATCGGACTTGTCATTGGCGAGACAGCGGAGGTCGGGGACAGGGCTTTTATTTTTCATAACGTAACACTGGGAGGAACCGGACACGAGGGGGGAGATCGACACCCAAAGATTGGAAAAAATGTGATCATCGGTGCAGGGGCAACCGTGTTGGGCAATATTACTATCGGGGACAATGTAAACATAGCTGCGGGAAGTGTTGTGACCAAAAGTGTTGAACCCGGATACACCGTTGCAGGAGTTCCTGCGAAAGTAATCGGAGAAGCAAAAAAACTACTGTAAGAAATGGAAGATTCGGAACGTTTGCAGGAATATCTCAGAACCTATGAGGTGTTAACGGAGGAAGAGATTGAAGAGTTTTGTGGAAAAGTGGTGCGAAAGCGACTCAAAAAAGGAGAATATCTTTTTAGAGAGGGGAAGGTATGCCGGGAAGTTGTTTTTGTTCTTTCAGGTGTTTTGCGTTCCTTTTATTACTCTTCTTCTCTGGAAGAAGTAACCTATTGCTTTTCGTTTGAAGGTGCTTTTATTACAGCCTATTCATCTTTTATTACCCAGCAGGGAACTGTTGAAAATATACAGGCGTTAACAGATGTAGAATTGTTTTCGGTTTCCAGAGAGGTTGTAACAGAGTTGGAAGCGAAAAGCGTAAACTGGCTGCGCTTGCTGAAGATGATTGCGGAGCGCGAGTATGTAAAGATGGAACAGCGTGTGTTTATCCTGCAACGGGAAAGTGCAGAGGTGCGCTACCGGAGTTTGGTAGAGCAGCACCCGGAGTATTTACAACTGATTCCTCTGAATTATCTGGCTTCTTACCTGGGGATAACTCAACGACATTTGAGCAGAATAAGAAGTACTTCGGGATCGAATTAGACAAATGTCCTTTTTCGGCTGTACCGGAAATCGTTCTTTTGTACAAAAAAACAAAACATGAAAATTCTAATCATTACTGGTCACCCGGATCAAGAAAGTTTCAATTACGCCTTAGCAGAAGCGTATTACAAGGGAGCAATAGCAACAGGTGCAACGATCACCCGGATCAATATAGGAGAGTTGGATTTTGATCCGAATTTGCGATACGGATACCGTCAGCGATGTGAACTGGAGCCGGATTTACAGGATGCACTGGATAAGATTCAGGAAGCAGACCACATTGTCTGGTTTTTTCCGATGTGGTGGTACGGTTATCCGGCTATTATGAAAGGGTTTATCGACCGGACTTTTCTCCCCGGTTTAACCTATCAGCCTGTTCCGGGTAAACCCTTCCCAAAAAAACTGTTAAAAGGTAAAACCTCACGTATCGTTATCACATCGGATACCCCCCGTTGGTATGACCGTTTGTTTATGGGACAACCCACGATCAATCAATTTAAGAAAGGTACATTACAGTTTTGTGGGATCAATCCGGTCAAGGTTACCTACATTTCAGTAATCAAGGGCTCGACGGATGAATTCAGACAAAAATGGCTGAATAAAATAACCCGATTGGGCAAAAACCTGAAGTAGGAGAAGAGTGGGGTTGTTTACTAAGATGTCTGGTCGTATACATGTGTTATGCAACCCATTTATTGGAAAGTGGAACTGATTTGAGGTACATACAAGAGCTTTTAGGATACAAAATTAGCAGTACAACAGATATTTACACACATGTCAGTATCAGGAGTTTACAAAATGTAAAAAGCCCCTTTGACGATTTATAATTTTATGCTACATTCGGGTGATAGTATACATCCAAAGGTGTACCTATCCAACAAATAGATGTTGGCTAAGTTTACTTTTGGTGAGTGTATATATTAGTTAGCTACAATTCCTGAAATGAAAAAACATGAAGCACTTAGTTAAAAAATATGTCAAGCTTGCTCAATTATCAGAGGGGGCAGCAGAAGTATTAAACAACGCTCCTGTTGATGAAGTTGAATTGACAAAAATAGCTGACAAGAGAATGGATGGTTATTTTGCTTATGCTTTTACAGAGGATAACAAAATGGTTCAAACCTTTAAATACGAAAACGAAGGAAAAATCTATTTGATCCCAGAACCAGATCCAATTGTTATTTACTTTGATACAGCACTACATTACCACAAAATGATAAAGAGCAGAAGAGATGAGTTGTTTTCTAAACTTTCTGCGGATTACAAAGATTTTCATGCTGTAAATGGAGATTTCTATTGGTATTATTCTAATGCATCCAATTTTATCATTTTCCTGTTTTTATCTCTTGAGGCATTTATCAACAAATCAATTCCAGCAGATTTTGAATACAGAAGAAAAATCCAAAACAAAAGAACTGAACTGTTCGACAAATTACAGATACAGCGACATATTGAGTTCTTGGAGAAAATAAAACAAGTAATTCCTCAGGTGCCTCAGTTTGGAGGAAAGAATTTTGTTGGCGAATTCATTCACAAATACGATTTAATCAAAGACTTAAAGAATTTCAGAGACGAAATCGTGCATACCAAATCTTTTGAAGGGCTTGACACCAATAACTTCTATGAAGGGCTCTTCGTTAGAAGTCTTAATTTTGAATATGACAAAGTGCTTTTGGCTGCTAGAGATTATATCAACTACCACCAAGAAAACTTAATTGAAGAATGTCAATGCGGTAACGATTAAAAAAGTAGCTAACACGGTATATAGCAAATAGGGCGTTCAGTGGTTTACGAAAGGTCTGTGCTATTTACTAACACCGCCAAATCAACGATTTGGCTTTTAAGCATGAATAAATTAAAAACAAAATACAATGTTTTGGCTCAGTGCATTCGCCAGCTGGCAGATATCGCTTTTTATTGTTCTACTTGCCATATACTAAGCGTTATGGGCAATTATAAAACAACAGACACCGTATGAACATCACGACAAAATTTCAAGAAATTATAGACATTCAGAAAAACAACTCTGACGAGCCAATCGGGACGTTGAACAATCCTATTTCAAGTAATGACATTGAAAAAATTGAAAACTTACTTGAAGAACAACTTCCAAACGAAATAAAAGAACTTTATTCTTTTGCCAACGGACAAAATGAGGACGGAAACGGAGTGTTATTTGGAGAGAATTTTTGCAGTTCAGACGAAATTATTCGACAATTGGAATTTAGCCGAACTTTAATCAACTCGGGAACAAAAACTATCGAAAATCCCGAACAATCGGAAAAACTGATAAACCAAATTGTAGATTTTTATGTCAGCAAAGCACCGAAACATAAACTTTTCGGACTTCAAAAAAGTTGGTATAAAATGGAATTTGAGTGCGGACCAAATAGTTTTGGTGGACCTTACATTTATGCAACTGAAAATACGACAGGTAAAGAACGAGAAATTTTGGAAATTGATACAAACGACCGCAAATATGGTATTGAAACAGCAAAAGAGTTACAAAAATTAGAACAACCAACATATAAGTGGGACGAGCTAAACTTTGTGGTTTACTCAAATGGAAAATATGAAGTTGAACGCACGACTTACGATTTCGATAATGAAATCTCATTTACGTCAACGCCTAAAAACGCTATTCAACTTAAATATTTTCATCACAAGTGGTTGCCAATTTTTTCTGACTATGGAGGAAATTACATAGGAATTGACCTTGACCCTGATACAAAAGGTAAAAAAGGACAAGTAATCAACTTTGGACGAGATGAAGAAGATATGTTTGTACTTGCAGAAAACTTGGACGATTTATTCGATAAAATATTCGCAGAACTTGGTAAAACTGAAAATCGTTTACTAAACTCTGAAAACCACTTGCACGAAACATTAAAAGAAATGAAAAAAAAACAATAACTGCCCATAACAAGGGTTTTACGTCAGGCTGGTCAAACGTTTCCGTTCGACATTTTTTCGTAAATTTGAGTTTTGTCACTCGCTCGAAATTTTCTACCCGAACACCAAGCCCTGAGCCGTTGTGTATCATTAAATAAATGCAAAAAACAGAATTTCATATCGAACAAATTATAGAGTTGATTAAGGAACAGGAGCCTGATAGACTTGACCTAATTACAGAATTAGAAAAATCAGAAAGGAAAAAGTGGATAAGACAACCATATATATATTTCGTGTCAGGAGAAAGACCAAATCAACCTGGTTCGGAATGGCAGTTTGATGAAAGCATTGTTTTGGAACACGAAACCGAAGGGACAATAGTTCTTGACATCTTAAAAGATGGTCGAATTGGTGGAATTGAATTTGTAAGTCAAATAAGGGATTAAAAATGGAAAAAGAATATTCGATTTATCTAGGCTCAAATAAAATTGGAACGACAAGACTTGAAAAAGCAGATGCACCAATGGGTGTTGTTTTCGGAGAAATAAATTTTGTCGAAAAAGAATCGAAAGCACAACAAAACTTATACACAATGCCCTTCGGGACACTGCGCATAGCCAAAACGTTGTGTGTCATTAGAGAACTATGAAATTTGAGATTATACAAAA